>NZ_JBWXGB010000004.1:0-239227 GCF_059900845.1 Lactobacillus sp. CA30L | reverse complement strand
AACGTTTTTGGCATGCGGCGAACCCACCTCCGAGGGCAAGCAAAGGTCGAAAATGACCTAGGTTTAATGCTTATGACCATGAACTTGAGTAAATATTGGCACCGGAAGTGGCCCCAAGGGGCAGCTGAGACCATCAACCGCAATTCAGTAGAGACAAAAAGCAGGCAAATCACTAAAAAGTGGTTTGCCTGCTTTAGTTTATTAAGTCAAAGGATCTAGTTTTTTCCCAGACTCTTTTTTGCTATTTAATAGCAATTAGCCTTCGTAAGTACCAACTTTTTCTAGCTTGCTTAAGACACTCTTACCATGAGGTGATTGGGCGATTAAAGCCGTCATGTCACGACCAGCAACTGCCCCACCAAAGTGTTGCCCATTGGTCCAATATGAATTGCCTGTCACATCGTAAACGTCTCCGTCAATGGCAACATAAGCCTTGTTGTCATCCTTACCATCAAATTTTGCTAAAGTTTCTTTTGTAAATTTTTCCATTTTAATATATCCCTCCGTTAGAACTAACTAAAGATTAGCTGATAACAAAGTTATAGTCAATTTATTTGTTTAGTGCTTTATAGTGGGCACGCCAGCCTGCAATGTCCCACGAGGTAAAGGTGTAGTCAAGTTTGCGGTGGTACGCTTGCTCGTATGCAGTAATTTTTTGTTGATAATCGCAGGTCATCATTCTTTTAGAGTTTTCATTTACACTTAGTTTGGTATCAGGATAAATTACTGGTAATATGTGCACAATATACTTGGTGCGATAAAAGTTGGGGTAGCCCTTTTCAAGCTTGCCGCTGGCCTGAATCTCAGTAAAAGTAGAAATAATAGGAACGTTTTGCGTTGCTGCAAAGTAATAGGCACCACGCTGAGGCTTGCGCGGCTTGCGGTAATTCCACCACATCTCTTGTTCCGGATAAATCAGCACCCAGTGGTTTTGCACAAGGGCATCGTGCAGGTGCCGGGGGAATTCGCGCCCGACGTAGTGGGGGTTCTGAATCAGCGGAATGGTGCCAACGTAGTTCATTAGGTAGCGCAGGATGCCGGGTAATTTCAGGTTTGTGTCCTCAATCGTGACCGCTAACTGGTGGTGCATCTTGCTAGCTAGGCACTTGAGCGGCAATGAGTCAAGCTGGTTGAAGTGGTTGGCCGTAATAATTGCACCGCCTGGCGGCAGGCCACGCAGATTCTCAAGACCGGCGAACGTGGTCGTGGTCGTAAAAAGATGCATCAAGGAGCTGAATAAAAGGTGGCCGATCCGGTTGTTGATCCTACCCTTCAGGCTGGTTTGATCACGCCAAAAGGCACTGACTAATTCCCGGCGTACAGCTAAGGATAACTCGGGATCGCCCACTTCGACCTTGGCGTTCCAGTCGCCCCGGTTTGCGGCGACCTTGATATTTTGAATTACCCGTTCACGATTGCCGCCAATAATCATAGGGTAACGGGTCCTTGTTTTTTGACTTGTGCCCAATTATGGGGATCATTAATGATTTTATCTTCTTTGGCTAGCATCCGCTCGAGCTTAAGCCGGTCGTTTGCACGCTGCTTTTCAGTGTAGTTTACCAGCTCGGCCGTTAATTCGGCATAAAATTGGGTTTCCTTTGCGCTAGCCCAAAAGTATTGCTCATACTGCACGCCAGCAAAGTGCCAGGGCTTAAAGAACAGGTTGTAGTGAACTAAACTGGGCGCTTTTAATGGCGCGGTATGGTCGTTAGGCATTGCATCCCACTTGGGGTCAAGGTGCAGAATGCGCTGGTCACAAATCTCGTTTAGGTAATCCTGGTCGGTGGCAATGCAGTCAAAATGGTATTTTTTAAGCAGGGTAGTGAAGTGATCGACAAACCCCTCTTCGCGGAAGGCTTTGCAGTTCAACACGAGTACGCCGGAATTAATGTAGGTCTTGGGGTCAAGTGCTAAAACTGCTCTAATATAAGTAATCATTTGGGGCACTTCTTGAATTGATGAATCAGCACAAGCCGCAAACAGGTTGTGTCCTAGTTCAATGTCAAAGAGCTTGCCAATGTCATCATTCAGGATCGTGTCGGCATCAATATAAACGGCCTGGTCGTACTGCGGGAAGAGGTCGGGAATGAACAGGCGGTAAAAGATGGTCATCGTAAAAAAGTCGCCCTTGAGGTAATTTTCGCTCCGGTTTTGAATAGGGGCAACAATGTCATCATTAATAGTAACAAATTGAACGTGGACGTTTGCGCTGCCCAGCTGGCATAAGTCTTGCTGGTGCTGGCTTGATAAGTCTTGGTTGAGAAAATACACGGTGTAGTCCCGTTCCGGACTGGCGTGTTTCACTAAGGAGTGCAGTGAAACGGCAGCATATTTAGTGTAATCATCGCTGATGGCATAAAAAACGGGTAGGGTCATATTAAAATCCTTCTTCAAATAAATAACCTAATTTTGAACTAAATTAGCCCTTAATTCAAGGTATCGAATTAAAAGATCATCATATTCATGCAGTTTTAACACCTCATGGACGCGCTTGACCTCCCAGGGCTTCACGGTTTGAGTGTGAAAAACAGGCCAAAAGCGAAAACTGGTGGTAAAGTGTTGAACTACGGTGTCAGGCTGCAGTTTATACTGTTCATTAAAGCGGCGGGGAGCAAGACGCTTCTCGCGGGCCAAATGATTAAGTGCTGACTGATCGGGCAGAAAGATTGTGTGCGTTTGCAGAAGTTGACGTACCTTGGCAAACAGCTTAGTTCTGCGGATTTCAGCTAAGTTGACTAGCAAAACACCCGAGTTGACGTAGTCGAATAGTCGGTGCTCGTGCAGGTTATGGAAAAAGAAGCGGCCCCAGTAGTCGAGGACGCCGACGAACTCTGTGTCTGCTAGGTCCTGCTGGTAGAACTGACTGAGACTACGCCGGACGATTACGTCGGCATCAAGGTAGAGGATGCGGTCTGGCAATTGTGGTACTTCGTCCGCAAAAAGTCTGAGCATGGCGTAAGGGGTAAAGTGCGTGCTCATGTTGGCTACCAGTGGCTGCTTAACAAAGAGTCCAGTGCAGTCGAGCAGCTTTAACGTGTTTTGGGAATTTTGTGCTGTTAGTAAACCTTTGAGGTAATCAGCGGCATGCTTGGAGAAGGGCTTGAACCGCTTCTGATAGCTTTGTGTGTACATCGTTAAGATATAGACGTGGAGTTCTTGTGCCCCGCTATTTTTGAGTAAGGACAGAATGGCAATCAAGATGCCATCTTCGGCGTGGTGATCGCCGCAAAAAAGAATATTCATTTAAATCTCCTCAGGTGTCTGCTGGTAAGCGTAGTAATCATAGTTGTTGAGTCGTGCCCGGGTTTGCATCGCGGAATAAATTTGCGCGTGCAGTCTTTTCTGGGCCTGCTTTTGGGTTAGCTGGCGGTCCGGATAAAAAGGGCCGTCCACGTAAACGGTTATCCGGGGACGCTTGCCCCAACGGGGCCGAGAATAGGTGGTCGTCATGCTAAAGCTGGGCACCTGAAGCATGACGGGGAAGTGCATGCTCGTCGCGGGGAAGGGCCTGATCTTTGTGTAATAGGGCCAAACGTGCGCCTCAGGGTAGATGACGACTGCCTTGCGATCGTCAATCACGTGCTTAACGGCCCGGAGCAATTTGCCGGCCTGCTTAATGCTCTGACCGACGGGCAGGCCAAAGTAGGGCAGAATCAACTTTCCCAGGATGGGGATGCCCCAGTTGGACTCGGCGGCTAGTGCGTAGTAGCTGGAAGCGGGCATAATGCTGAGCGGCAAGACCACATCGCCGAAGACCTGCGTGTGGTTGCCGTAGATAAAGCAGCCCTGTCCTTTTGCGGTCCGCAGCTTGTCTTTGCCCACTACCCGGATGCGTCTAATTAGGCGGACGTAGACCATGCTAATCAGACGGCTGGCGGGGCGGACGACTGCCGACCACAGTTTATTTTTGCCATTTGCAGGGAAGGTAACATAATCCGCCGGCAAGTGGTAATCCTGGCCGCGATTGGTCACGACATCATCATTCAGGCTGTGGTAATAGTATACGTGCTTACCCATGAGGGCCTTCTTTCAATATAAACTATTTGGTAATTCTAACATGAATTGGTTAAGATTAAAAAATTGCGTGGCTGATTGCAAGAGGTTAGTTGCGGGGATGCACACTAGCAACCCGTAGTTAAGAATCAATTGTACTGACATAATTTATTTAACTACTGCAATTTGCACGTCCTGTTTTAAAAAAATCAAAAATTAAGATAATAGTTGACAGCAAATCCAGTACTGGCTACAATCAAATTATGTAATTACAAAAGGAGAATGAAACAATGAAATATACAATTGATGACTTTGCCCGTCTGATCGACCACACCAACCTACACGCCGATGCGACTGCGGCCGACATGGAAAAACTATGCGCTGAGGCCAAGAAGTACCACTTTAAAATGGTAGCAATTAATCAGGTGCAATCTAAGTACTGTGCTGAACAGTTAAAGGAGACAGACATTGATACGGGTGCAGCCATCAGTTTTCCTTTGGGGCAGACCAGCATTGCCAGCAAGCTGTTTGAAACTCAGGATGCGCTGCAAAACGGCGCAAATGAAATTGACTACGTGGTTAATATTACGCAAGTGCGCGCCCATAATTGGGATTACGTTGAGGACGAGATGCGGCAGATGGTTGATTTGTGCCATGAGTACCAGGTGCCGTGCAAGGTGATTTTTGAAAATTGCTACCTCACCAAGGAAGAGATTACGCAGCTGGCGCTCATTGCTAAAAAGGTCAAGCCAGACTTTATAAAAACGTCGACGGGCTTTGGCACCTCCGGCGCCAAGGCGGAAGACGTTCAGCTGATGAAGGAAACGGTTGGCGATGCCGTCAAGGTCAAGGCTGCCGGTGGCATCCGCAATACGGATGACTTTTTGGCTATGATTGCGGCCGGGGCTGAGCGCATCGGTACCAGTGCGGGGGTTAAGATTATCAAAGCGCTCAAGAAGCGGTTTGAGGAGGATGGCATTACGGCAATTGAAGTTTAAATTTGTAATTGAGAAAGTGGATGAAAAGCAGTGACAGAAAAGAACACCCCCAAGTACCAAATAATTGCTGCAGATCTTTTGCACAAAATTCAAACGGGCACATACCCGCAAAATGCACTTATCCCGCCGGAACTTGAACTTGCTGACCACTACCACGTAAGCCGGCCCACAGTCCGCCAAGCCATTGCGTTGTTAGTTAATCAGGGCTACCTAGAGCGTCGACGTAAGCGGGGGACGCTGGTTAAGAAGACTAAGATTGAGCAGGAGTTTACCCACCTGATTGAGAGCTACAGCACGGAGATGAGCGCCAAGGGCATCTACCCCAAAACCAATCTGCTGTATTTTGGCGAGGAAAAAGCAAATGACGAAGTCTGCCAAAATCTGGGCATAGCCCGCGGTGCGGGCGTGTTTAAGCTGGTCCGGCTGCGCTATGCCAATGGCCAGCCCCTGGTCCTGGTCACTACGTATGTGCCCCAAGGACGCATTCCCGAACTGGTCAATTACGACTTTGCCCAGGATTCCTTGTATAGCGCACTGGAAGAGCACCACCTCAAGGTGACCCGGGTAATTAGGAAACTGGAGGTCCTGGAAGCCGGGGAAACGACGGCCAACTTGCTCAACCTTGCAGTCAACAAGCCCGTCTTTTACTTTCACACCCAGGGATTGACCGTTGATGGTCAGCCCATTGAGTTTTCCATTGCAGAGTACCGCGGCGACCTTAACTCCTTTGTGATTGACGTCCGGCGCTAGGCTCAATCCGCTTCTAAATATAAAAAGCCTTGTTTTTTGACGCAGCTTTATCCCCAATAGGGATATTCAAGCGTCAGAACAGGGCTTTTTGCTTAACTAAATTACGTCACTTAACCTTGATTGAACCAACTTCAGCCTTAGCGGTTAGCGTGGCTGTGCCATCAGTTTTTTGGCTGAAGCGGTGTCCGACGCGTTTACTGTGGTATGAAATCGAGCCAATCTCAGCGGCTAGGTCAAAGCCCACGTCCGGGGAAGCAAACAGCGTCAGCGAGCCGCTCTTCAGGTTAATGGAGCTGGATCCGCGCAGGCCAGCCGTATCAATTTTGGCGGAACCAGCTGCAACTTCGGCATCAAAAGTCAAAGCGCTGTGGCTGATTTTGAGGCTGCCGGCCTCCAGGGCAATGCGGGATTTCTGCTCGACCTTCACGCTGTCTAGGACGGCTGACCCGGCAGTTAGCTCCAGAGTCAAGCGCGCTGCGTCTAGCTGGGTCAGCTTGAGGCTGCCGGCTGCGGCGTTAATGGCAACCTGTTCGAGCTGGATGCCGTGGGGCACCGTGACCACGATGCGGGGAAAGTGCTCCGGCGAATCAATTATCGACCGGTGACTCTCTTCGCGTATGACCAGCTGTGAAGCGGTCACCCGGACTTTGACGTAGCTTTTGTACTTGCCGCTGACCGTGACGTGATAGGCCTTGCCTAATTGTACCTGGACACTGAAGGCCGCCGTGTCAATGTCAATACCGGTGAAGGGCTCGGGCTCAAATTCACGGGGCTCGGGGTCCTGATCGTTAGTGCTGATAGCTTGTGCACCGTCTTTGCTGGCATTTAATATGCTCTTTAAAAAATTACTCATTGTTGTTTACCGCCTTTCGCTTAATTAATCTTATTAAACCTTAATTTTTTTATAAATACTAGCTCATTTAAGCAAGCGGTCGATTTGGGTGGTCAAGCGGTCGATTAACGTGCACGTCTGCCATAGCGGTTGACTTTGTCAGCGCAACGCTAAGGCGAGGTGGGACTTAACTCTTTAGGCAGATTCTTTTAAGGACTAGCAACCCCAGTGCCATTCCGCCATAAATCCAGCCTGCTACTGAATTGTTACCGATTATTGGTAATAGGCTAGTCAGTCCGTTTAAGTAAACAAAGCAAAATATTACTACGAAGAAAATGAAGGGGCGGCTGCTTTTGCTCAGTAGTCCTAAAAATTGGGCCAGTGCACATATAAAGACGCTAAAGAGAATTAGCATTAACACACTACTGCTAGACTTGATCATCACGGGAAGCAATGACAGCAGCGTAAACAGCAAGCCGCTCAGGTACTCAAAGCGCTGCTGCTTACGTGGGCCCATGGGGATCGTCTTTAGCCAATTTAAAAAACCGGATTTCGCAGCCTGGGAGCCCAGGTTACCGAGCAATGGCATTTCGGTTAGGATGAGCAGGGGCATGACGACTAGTTGAACCAGGGAAGAGGGGCTAAACCAGGCCATCAGCCATAAAATTACCAACAATGCCTTATTGTATTTGGGCAGGAGGCGCCATAATTGCAAGAAGGGCGCTAATACCAAGGAAACAACGGGAGCTCTACTACCGACCGTTAGTTTATCGCCCCTTATCTTTTTCCCGGGTTCAAGGGTAGTCAACCACTTGTTCTTGTTTTTGGGAATGGCTGCCAACCTGCGCCGGCATTTGTGCGATGCAAAAAACAGAACGGTTAGTGCAAGCAGCATCAGGCACAATAGCAGTTGGAGGACAAGCACCGGCGCGTCTTGCTGGGTGAAGCTAATAGCGTGAAAGATCAGCTCATTTCTCCCGGTTTGCTTAACGGCGCCGCTGCTCAATAGCATTGTTTGGCGCAGGGGGTGGCCAGTGGCCTGAATGCTGGAATCTTCAATCATCTTAAAGAGGTAGCTGCCTGATGGGTTGATTAGCTTGAGGAGCAGCGAGTCATAGTTTGTTGCACTGATGCCGTAACACAATAATGAAAAGAAGCTGACAAGTATGATGCCCAGGGTGCCGTTTAATCCAGGCACAGCACCCATAAACAGCGATAAAGCAGAGATAAGCAGCACGCAGGGCAACATGGTCAAAAAGGGCGTAATGAATTGAGCCCAGTCTATGTGGCCGCCCGGAAACTGTAAAATTGTTATAAAGCATGCGCCCAGGACGACGACACACCATAGAAGCAGCAACAACAAGCAGTTGGAGAGGAATTTGCTCATAATATATTTAACCTTGGAAAATTCGACTGAATTCATCAAGACCGCAACGTTGCTCTGCTGGTCAATGCTATCCGCATTCCTCAGAAACAAGTAACTTATTATCGGTAAACATAATCCTAAAACCAGTGCCACACTCACGGGTACCCACGTGGGGTTGCTTGCTTGCAAGTATGTGTTCGGATCAAGAACAAAAACCTTTAGTGGTCCGCTGGTTCGCGGATAGCTCAGCACTGTTGCTATTAAGGCTAAAACAATTAAACTCCAGTAAGAAAAGCGGCGACTGCTTTCTAGGAAAGCTGCCTTAACAATTCTGACCATCTCTACTCACCGCTTTCCAGAATGGCTAAACTGGCATCTTCTAGACGGGGCGTGACGTTTACAGCGTGGGAATTCGGTGTAGCTGCAGAGACAACCCGAACATGCAATCCGTCGGATGCTTGTGTTATTGAGCTGACCTTCGCTAGGCTCTGGGGCAACTGATCGGGGGGCAAAATGTATTCCCAAACAGAATTTTTAACCTTCTGAAGCAAAGTGGCGGGAGTGCCCGTAAATAGTAATTGTCCCGACTTCAAGACAATCAGCTTGGTGGCCACGGCCTCAATATCTGAAATGATGTGCGTAGACAAGATGACGATGTGGTCGACGGCTAATTCGGATAAGACGTTGCGAATTGTCGACCGCTCTAATGGATCTAGCCCAGCTGTAGGTTCATCGACAATAATTACTTTAGGGTCACCGAGCAAGGTGGCTGCTATTCCCACTCTTTGCCGCATGCCACCGGAAAAGTCTCCTAGTCTTTTTTTGCCAACGTTTGCTAGGTGAAATTTTGCTAACAAACTGGTAATCTGCTTCTTGCTCCTGCTACTAGGTATGCCTTTTATTGCGGCAACGTACTGGAGGTATTCAACAGCCGACAGGTGAGCATAATACGGTACGTGCTGCGGCAGATAACCTAGTGAAGAGCGCATTACCCGGGGATGTTCGAGAATATTTTCCCCGTTTAGGTATATTTCTCCTTTCTGGGGCGTTAAAAGCGTTGAAATAATCTGCAACAGGGTTGATTTACCCGCGCCGTTTGGACCGATTAACCCGATTAAACCCCCCGGGGTTAAGTCCAAATTGATGTTATCTAAAATATTTTTCCTGCCATAGTGCAAAGACACGTCTTCTAATTTTATTTCCATAATTTCTCCTTAATTAAGTCATAGGGCTTATAACTAATGTGAATAGTGAGAGCTAAACGGTACGGTTGGAAATCATCTAGTTAACCTTGATGGCCCCGACTGCCGCCTTGGCCGTCAGCGTGTTTTTGGTGCTTGTCCCGTGGCTGAAGTGGCGTCCGCGGTTTTGTCCGTGGTAAGAAATTGTTCCCACGGTAGTTGAAAAATCATAGCCGCTTAATGGGGTCGCGGTCATGGTTAGAGAACCCGCGTCTAGGTTGATGCGGCTTGCGCCGTGCAGCTTAGTGCGGTCAATCTTGGTTGATCCGGCTGCAACCTGGGCATTGAGCTTTAAGGCACTGTCCGCAATTTTTAAACTGCCGGCCTTCAGCACCGCCTTGGCTTTATCACGCACAGTCACGTCAGTCAGGCTGGCTGAACCGGCTTCCAGGTCCAAGTCCAGATTTTCCAGGACAACGTGGGA
Source organism: Lactobacillus sp. CA30L (assembly GCF_059900845.1). NCBI lineage: Bacteria > Bacillati > Bacillota > Bacilli > Lactobacillales > Lactobacillaceae > Lactobacillus > Lactobacillus sp. CA30L. Next base: position 229,623 of record NZ_JBWXGB010000004.1, on the reverse strand, counting down.
AAGCGTTGCGCGTCCCGCCGCGGCCGTAATCGTGGCTTGTTTGAGGCGCGCAGTCCGTGGCACGGTGACCGTGATCACGGGATCGTAGTTGAAGAAGAAGTGACCAGGATGGTGCTTGGCTTCACGGATTACGAGTCCATGGTTTGCGACCCTAACCGTGACTTCTTCCTTGTATTTGCCGGAAACGGTGGCGTGGTAAGAAGCACCCGTGCGCACGTTGACGCTGTAAGCGGCGGTGTCTGAGTCAATCTGGGTGAAGGGGGCTAGCTGCACCTGTCGGGCGTTAGGATCGGTCTTGCCGGCCCAAAAATGCATTGCAACGGTTCCGAGGCCCACGAGCACAATACCGATTGCGAGGATGGTGAGGCCGATTTTAGCTGTCTTTTTCATAGTTAAATTCCTTTTTGGTTAATCAATGGTAATGTCGCCTTCGCTGCATTCGACCTTCAGTGTAGGTGCGCCCGTGACCGCCTTGTGATAGGAGCCCTCGTAGTCGTTTCCGTGCAGCGTAATATCGTCATCATCAGTTGACGAGAGGTCGTAGCCGAGTCTCTGATCTGTGGTCATATCGAAGTCGCCCTCGTCAACTCTAAACGAGCTGCTGCCCAGCAGCCGCGAAGCGCTGATGGTGACGTCCCCTTCGTCTGAGCGGGCCGCTAATTTGAACTTGCTGCCCCTAATCGTGGTATCGCCCTCGTTGACCGTCAGCGAGCCGCTGGACAGAGCGGAGTTATTAATCCTGACGTCGCCCTCTTCCAGTTCAAGGGCGATATTATGGGCCTTGACGTTGGCAAGGGTAGCGTCGCCCTCATCTAGGCGGACATCGATCTGGTCAATGGTCAGGTCCTTCAGGTCCAGGTCGCCCTCGTCGCCGTGGCCCGTGATTTTATTCAGCGCGTCCCGGTCGGGAACCGTGACGTCGACGCGGGCGGTCAGATTGTTATTCCAGTTGATGCCAAAGAACGAGTGCTGGTTGGTGTCGGTGACGGTTAACTCTCCGTTAGCCGCCTTGACCCTGATCGACTTGGCGTTGGGTCCGCTGACGGTTACGCGATAGCCGTTACCCGGGTGAACGTGAATGTCGGGCATGAACAGGTCGAGGTTGATCTGGCTAAATTTGCCCGTTTTGTAAGTGCGCGTCACGGACTTGCCGCTTATCGTGTGCCAGGGGGTGCTGAATTCGTTTGCTCCGACGGGTTGGTTACCGTTATTGAGCAGCCCGACGACCAGCAAGATGAGGCCGACAACCATAATTGAGCCGCTGATTTTAGCTGATTTTTTCATTACTTATCCTCCCGGTGTTTTCTAGAATTGGTCTTGTAGTACTTGTTTTTAAAAATCTTCTTGCCCACGTACTGAATGAACCGCGTGCATTCAGCAATCAGCCACCGCACAAGCCTGGCGATGAACGGTGCCAAAAAGAGTGCGGCACTGAGGGCAATAAGGGCCGCGCCAATGTAGAAGCAGCCGATGGCCCAATTGGCGGTGAATAAAAAGGTGACGGACTTGATTAAAGTGAGGCCCCCGCCGACAAAGAGGCCAAAGACCAGACCCATGAAACCGACGAATAGCCCAAAACAGGTGGCTAACAGGGCGATAATGACAGCCAGGGCCGCGATCACCAGGGGGATGCCGATTGGGGCCGCGCAAATGCCCAGGAGAATGTACCAGATTGACTTGAGGTTAGACTTTGAAGCGTTGCGGCTGGCATTACGCTGCGGTTCATCCGTGGTCGAATAGTCGGCCAAGATTTTGTGGGCCAGCTGTTTAGGCGTGCCCAGTTCCTGCTCAATCTTAGTCCGGCTGGCAAAGTCGCCGTCCAGCAAAAATTCCCGGTAGAATTTGCTAACGTCCTTGCGGTCGGCGGCCGGCAGGTCAGACAGGTGCTTTTCTAATTCAAAGATGTAGTCATCAATTATTGTGGTCATTGTTCTCTCCTAGTACCCGATCTATGTTCTTGCTGAATTGCGTCCATTCGTTTTGGATTGTTCGCAATAACGCAATTCCATCGTCAGTTATGTGGTAATAGCGCCGGTTGCGCCCCTGGAAGGGCTCATCGTAGGTAACGAGGCAGTTCTGCTTTTTTAAGCGGCGCAGGACCGGGTAGATCGTCGATTCCGATATGTCAAAAATCGACTGGACGTTCTGGGTCAGCGCGTAGCCATACAGGTCATCCTTCTTGAGGAAGGCTAAGACCGCACCGTCTAACAAACGTGTTGGAATTTGTATTGCCATACTTTAGCTCCTTTAATATTATATGTTAAATAGTATTATAATTTTTTAGATGATGATTTGCAATAAAAAACTGCTTTTTTTGCGCAAATAAATAGGGTAGAACCAATGATTCTATCCTATATTTGATTAGTTAAAGCTAAGTGGTGCCAGGACTAGTGGATAACGATGTCCCCGTCTTCTAGGCGTGCCTGAAGCGAGTCGCTCTGATCGCTTGGGCTGGCAAAATTCCTGCCGATATTTGACCTGTGGTAAATGATGTCGCCCGCTTTTGTGGCCAGTTGATAACTAATATCGTGCACTATTGCCCGCAAAATCAGGTCGCCCTCTGTCGCCTTGATTAGGTTTTCACCGGTAAGCTGGCTTTGTGCAATGCTGATGTCACTCTCCCGCGCTTCCAGGTTTAGGTTGGCGTGGCACTGGGCGATGTTGATATTGCCGGTGCAAGTTTGCAGCATTGCCTGCTTGAGCAGGCTGCGCCTGAGCGTGACGTCACCATCGTGCATCCTGAGCGAAGCTGTGCTGATTTTTGACTGTGAAATGGCAATATCGCCCTCCTTGGAAGCAACGATCAGTTCTTCCGCAACGTTAGCGTTGTTGAGGAGGACGTCGCCGTTGTCTAAGTCGAGCGTCATGTTTTGCAGCTGCAAGTTCTGCAAAATCAGGTCGCCATTGTGGCTGTGGCCGCTGACCTTGACTAATGCGTCCGGCCTGGGAACGGTGATGTCAACCCGGCCAGAATCGTTGCGCCAGCTAAACGAGATGATGTGTTTGGGGGACGCAGGTGAATTTTCCTTGACCAGCAGGGTTTGGTTGACCACCTTCACGTCAATGGGCTGGTCACGGAAGTCCGTTACCTTGACCTGAAACTCTGTTCCGGGGTGAATGGTTACGTCCGCTCCGCGCATTTCAAGCTTGACTTGGGTAAAGCTGCCGGGTGCAATTGTGCGGCACGCTAACGGATTTCTTTCAACGTGAAAGCCGTGAAGGTGGTTGCTGCTGGCATTGGTTTGGCTCGTAGGGGCAGCAGAGCGGGCTAGTTCAGAGTAGTCCTGCACAATTTTGGGGCCCAGGTCTGCGGGCTGGCCCAATTCTGTGATTATTTCTTTCTTTGTCTGAAAGTCTCCATCTAGCAAAAAGTCCCGGTAAAAAGCGATTGTATCGTGCTGCTGAGTTTCTGACAGGCTGCCTAAATTTCTGGCCAGGGCGGCAATGTAATCATCGATTATCCGAAGCATAATTCTTCTCCCGTAAAAAAGTGGTAAAGCTATATATACTATTATTATACCTGTTTTTGCAAAATTATTAAGCGATTATTAAAGATTATGAATGCGCTTGCCCCATAAATTAGTGGATGCGAAATTTTGCTTTACGCAGCCATTTCTATGTCGCCTATTGCATAAACTAATTTAGCGTTGGAATTAGCTTCCAATTGCTGAGGTTCTGCACTTCGGGGCAACTGATTTTACGGTCCAGCATTGTGGCGGTGGCAGCGCGAATAGTATAAACTACCTGTCATGAGTATTACTGACTGCATGATGACTGTGCAATCAAAGTTTGGACGTGAACATGATGAAACCTACTTTAATTTTAATCAGGGGAAACTCAGGCAGCGGCAAAACTGCCCTAGCGGATAAATTGCAAGGGCAGCTTGGTTATGAGCGGAGCCTGCTCCTGCATGAAGACATTCTGCGCCGGCAAATTCTGCATGAAAACAAAAATCCTGCGGCGCCAATTACGGAGTTGATCAGGCTAATGGTCAACTTGGGCGAACGGAACTACCAAGTAACTATTCTAGAAGGAATCTTGTCCAAAGAAAGATACGGGGAAGCGCTGGAAGAAATGATTCGGCAATTTGCTGGCCGCACGCTTGCTTACTATTTGGCCGTGCCGTTTGAACGAACCGTTTTGAATAATGCGCGCAAAAATGTGCCCTTTTCGCAGCAGCTGCTAAAGCAGTGGTGGCGCGCAAACGACTACTTGGATATTCATGAGCGCAGGCTCATGAACAATGACTTGGTGGAATCGGTGGCACGGATACTTGCGGATATTGGCCAGGAGGGCCTAGGTGGTCCGAGCTCTTAACGCCTGGTGCCAATAAAAAGGGCAACAAAAAAGCACCGCCTTCTCGCAGTGCCATTTGTTATGGTGGGTGGCCAGGGGTTCGAACCCTGGACCCACGGATTAAGAGTCCGTTGCTCTGCCAGCTGAGCTAGCCACCCGTTGTCAAACTCCGTTGACAGTTAATTATGATAGCAATTATTTTGCCGTTTGACAAGACCTTTAGGGTAAAAATTTGCGCTGATGCAAAACAAGCGTGGGCTTAAGCAGGCACATTAAAATAGCAAGCAGTTTACGTGCCTAATTTGTGTATCATAAAGGAAAAGAGTTATAGTGGCCGAACCTTTGCGCACCTGTTACAAAATTGCCTTGCCCGCAATTATTGGGTCTACATCGCAAGGTGGCAGTGCTGTGTACTAATTTACGCATAATAGGCAGCAAAACAAAAAAACAGCAATCACCACCGATTGCTGTTTTATGTTATGATGGGTGGCCAGGGGTTCGAACCCTGGACCCACGGATTAAGAGTCCGTTGCTCTGCCAGCTGAGCTAGCCACCCAAATGTGTTGTTACATAACCAACGAAAACTATTATGCTATTATTTGGGCTAAATTGCAAGCCTTTTTATTAAGTTTTGGTGATTTTTTTGGCTAATAAACTAAAAACCAGTATAATATACGAAAAGGGGGCTTTCGATGTCAAAAAAAATTCTCGTTGTTGATGACGAAAAACCGATTTCTGATATCATTAAGTTTAATTTAACCAAGGAAGGGTTCGACGTCGACACCGCTTACGATGGTGAAGAGGCCATCAAGAGGGTGGATGAGTATAATCCCGACCTGATGATCCTCGACTTGATGCTGCCCAAAAAAGATGGCTTAGAAGTTGCACGCGAGGTAAGACAGACACACGATATGCCCATTATCATGGTAACCGCCAAGGATACCGAGATTGATAAGGTTTTGGGCCTGGAAATGGGTGCGGATGACTATGTCACCAAGCCGTTTTCCAACCGTGAATTGGTTGCCCGGGTCAAGGCCAACTTGCGCCGGCGCAGCATCACCAAGAAGGTTGAGAGCGCCAGCGAAGATGCATCAAGCAAAAACATTAAGATTGGCAACCTGGTGATCATGCCCAACGCCTATATCGTTGAAAAAGAGGGCAAAAAGATTGAGCTTACCCACCGTGAGTTCGAATTGCTCTATTATCTGGCGCAGCATATGGACCAGGTGATGACGCGTGAGCACCTGCTTCAGACCGTTTGGGGTTACGACTACTTCGGCGATGTTCGAACCGTGGACGTAACCGTCCATCGTCTGCGCGAGAAAATCGAGGATAATCCCATCTTGCCGCAGGTTTTAGTGACCCGTCGTGGCGTTGGTTATTATGTCAAGCAGCCTACTGAAGACTAATGAAGAAAGCCCGCAATTATTTTGTGCATGGCTTTCTTTTTATATTGCACCTAGTAAATCATGAAAAAAATCAAGAACAAGTTTAAGCATTTAACAATTTCTATTAACACCACTCTCGCCATCGTTTTCATGGCGATGATTATTGCTACGATTGAAGTGATCGGGGCTTATTTTACGCGGCAGCTCGAACAAAACAGCATTGAAAGCTTTCAGTCTTCGATTCAGGTGCTGCCGATCGTTACCAACCAGTTGTCGACCCAGCTGCTGAAGGACAACAAGCGTACCGATAGCAACTTGAACCGGATCGTTAACGACTACAGCAACGGTATTGGGACCATCAGTGAGATTATCGTTGTTGATAATAAGGATATCATTCGGGCGGTCTCTAACCTCAATGATAAAAACCGGATTGGTCAGCGTGTCAATAACAGTCTGGTCAAGCAGGTAACCTCAACGGGGCGGCAGGCAACCAAGGTGGTGAACAATCACGGCGACTACATGATTCAGGTAACACCTCTGTCTGCAGGCAACGGGTCTGCCAACACTGTTGGCGCAATCTATGTTCGCGCGTCGATGCAGGGGGTCTTTAACGACCTACGCAACATTTCGCTCATGTTCTTGGTTACCTCACTGATTGCGGCGGTGATGGGCGCAATCCTATCGCTGGTAGTCTCGCATGCGATCACAAAGCCAATTGAGGAGATGCAGAGCCAGGCTCTGAACATTGCCGACGGGGATTATTCCAGCCAGGTAAAAATCTATTCAAACGACGAATTAGGTCAGTTAGGCCAGGCTTTTAACACCCTGTCCATCAGGATTGAACGTTCGCAGGAAGAATCGGAAAGCGAACAGCGCCGCCTGGATAGCGTCTTGTCCCACATGAGCGATGGCGTTTTGGCAACGGACCGGCACGGCAATATTAATGTTGCTAATCAGATGGCCCTCAGCTTTTTGAACACGGTGGAAGAAAAAATCATCAATAAGCCGATCGCAGCGGTTTTAGGTCTGGAGGAATCTTCCCAGGACCTGATTTCGAGCCAGAAGGGTATTGTTGTTACTATTAATAAGGACACGCGCGACGAGGTGATATTGCATGCCAGCTTTTCCCTCATCAAGAGGGTAACGGGCTTTGTTTCCGGCAGTGTCTGCGTATTGCACGATATAACTGAGCAGCAGAAGAATGAAAATTCGCAGAAACAGTTTGTTTCTAACGTTTCGCACGAACTGCGTACGCCCCTGACCAGCATGCATGCGTACATTGAGACCCTGAACGAGGGTGCATGGAAGGATCCGGAAGTTGCGCCTAAGTTCCTGCAAGTTACGCAGGAAGAAACGGAGCGCATGATCCGGATGATTAGTGAATTGCTTAGCCTGTCGCGGATGGATCGGGGCGTGTCCAAGGTTGACTTTGAGTGGGTCAACTTCAACGACTTCATTGCACACATCCTCGACCGCTTTGACATGATTGTGAAGACCGATGAAAAGGCGGGCAAGAAGAAGTACACGATTCGGCGCGACCTAGGTACTCAGGCACTGTGGGTTGAGATTGACACCGATAAGATTGCGCAGGTCATCGATAACATCATGAATAACGCAATCAAGTATTCACCTAACGGTGGCGTAATTACAGTTAGATTGCATCACGATCAGCATCGAATTATTCTGAACATTTCCGACCAGGGCCTGGGTATTCCACGTGAAGACTTAAGCAAGATCTTCGACCGTTTTTACCGTGTTGATAAGGCCCGTTCGCGGGCTCAGGGCGGAACCGGCCTCGGGCTGGCAATTGCCAAGGAAATTATCGAGGCGCACCATGGCCAGATTTGGGCAAGCAGCAGCGAAGGCAAGGGATCAATCTTTAGTATTGCCTTACCTTATGAGCCGATGAGTGAGGAGGATGATTGGGATGAAGTCTAAGTTAAAAATTGGTGACGTGCTGCTATTGGTGGGTACCCTGTTTGTTTTTCTTCTGTCGATTGTCCTGTGGATTTTTATTATGACCAACGACCAGTACTTTAGTCACATCAGCCAGACTAGCAGTGTAACGCAGCATTCGCGCAATCGGATTATCTATAATTTGTACATCCCGACCAGTTCTTATGGCTATGAGGACGGGCAGCTATACCGGCTTTATGACGCCAAGAAGAACCTGCCCCTGGAGTTTATTCGGGAGTTAAAGGGCGTTAAGTACCGGGGAATCGATGAGGTCAGCACCTCGCCTAAGAAGTACGAGCAGATGCTCAACAGTCCGGACTATGTTCAGCTGACTTTTCCCAATGAGATTAGTGTGAACCTGTTCGCCAAGAAGAACCTAAAAAAGGATGATAGAAAGTTTCGCCGGATCTTCGTGTCTGCAAGCAACCATTACCTCTACCTGGGCAACGACAAAACTGCTACCGTTTACCGGGCGAAACTGGTTAAGGCTGACTTTAGCCGGCTGCGCACCTATGCGCGTAATGCACACGGCAAGCTGCCGGTCAAGTTTGTCCGCTTAAAGGACAGTTATGAGGTCTCTTATACCAGGCAAGAACGCTGGCGGGTATACAGCTACCTGACGAACAGTCAGACCGATTCCTACTTTGTTTCGCGGCTTTTTGGTACTAACAATGTGACGGCCCGGTCCAGTAAAAGGGGCTGGACCACCTATTCGCTCAACTACTATACCAAACTGCGCGTGCCCGAGGCCAAGACCAACAGGCACGACTTCCGCTATACGCGTTATGAAAAGCAAAAGAACCTGACGGTTAACAACCGCTTGCTTGACAGCGTCGAATATGTTCATAAGCTGGGGTTGAGCGAACAAGACCTGCGCTATTTTGATACGGTTGGCGAGTCCGTGAGCTACATCAACTACATTGAAGGCATTCCGGTCTTTTTGGGCGATCATAACCCGCAGGTGACTACGTCCCTGTCTCCGGAAGCCGTGGACGTTGCCTTTAACAGCATGGACCTGCAGATTCCCATACCGTTTGACGGGCAGACGCGGACGCTTCCGACCAGCGCAGCCGCTATGCAAAGGCTGTCTAACGCCGGCCTTAGGCATACGGAGATTCAGCGTGTGATTGTTGCCTTCCACGTGGAGCAGGATAACAGCCACGATAACCTGATCAATCTGGTTCCGACGTATTACGTGAAGGCCTATAACCAGTGGAAGAGCATGGCAGAATGGGAAAAGCAGGATTTTGCCGCTCTGGACAAGGCGAGCCAACCGGCTGCGAAGGGAGGAGACTAAGATGGACCGCAAGAGAATTGAGTGGCTTTTCTTCGTTGTTTTCTTGTTAATCGACCTCTATTTGGGGGTTGAAATCTGGCGGTCGCCAATCAGCCTGAGCAACACGGCCGGTACGACGGCCATCAGCATCCGCGCCGAAATGCGTGCTGATGGCATTGACATTCCGCCCCACGTCTCCAACAAGCAGCAGTCCGGCTACTATTTGGCGGCTAAGAACGGCGATTATCTTTCCCGTAAAAGCAGCGGCCTGACCGCAGTGAGCACGCACTATTCCAAAAGCGATAATGCACTAACGGGGACGCCTAAGTCCGTGCAGCTGCTCAACGGCAACCGCAAACAAATCTTGGAACAGCTGGAGGACTTTAAAAATGATCCGACAAGCGTCCCCTATGGCAAACAGTTTACCTATGAGCCCACCATATCGGACGACAAAACCTTCTGCTACGTGCAAAAATCTGCTTACGGCCAGGTTTATGACAGCGAGGCCCAGTTGACAATCAACGTGCGCAATAGCCAGATTGCCAACTACAAGATTTCTTACATGGGGCCGATTAGGGCGGTGCGCGAACCGCAGCTGATCATCAGTGCGTGGCACGCCGTCAAGGCGATGTACACGGACCGCGAGATCGCCAACAATTCGCGCGTGATAAAGGTTACCCTGGGCTATTCCAAGCTGACCGCCGTTCGGGGCAACACGATTTTGCTACCCACATGGCTGATTTGGGTTGAAAACAAGGCGACAAAGAACGTCATGATTAAGCGGGTCAATGCCTTCACTGCACAGATTCTGCAGGGCAACTCGTATAATGTACAGAATAATTAGGAAGGAAAAAACGCGTGCGTGTTTCTGTTTTAGCTAGCGGTTCGACCGGCAATACCAGCCTGATAGAGACCGGTCAACATAAGATTCTGATGGATGCCGGGCTTTCCGGCAAGAAAACAAAGCAGCTGCTGAATGAGGTCGGCGTGGATATTAGGGACATTGACATGGTCTTTTTGAGTCACGACCATACCGACCACAGCAAGGGGCTGGGGGTTCTGATGCGGCGCTACCCGCAGATTGCGGCGTTTGCCAACAGCGGCACTTGGGAATACTTAAGCGAAAGCCAAAAGATTGGCAAGATTCCGGTTGAGCAGATCAACGTGCTCGAACCGGGGCAGTTTAGAACCTTCGGCGACCTTGACGTGACGGCGTTTGCGACCAGTCACGATGCGGCCGCGCCCCAGTATTATGTTTTTGCCAGTGGCGGCAAGCGGATGGCCTTTTTGACCGATACCGGCTATGTCTCCCACAAGGTCAAGGACGTGATCGCGGACGCCGATGCCTACATGATGGAATTTAACTACGACGACATGATGCTGCGCAACGGTCCCTACTCATGGGGGCTTAAGCAGCGGATCCTGTCGGACGTGGGCCACCTGTCTAATAGGGATGCGGCCCAGGCGCTGCTCGACGTGGCAACAGGCAAGACCAAGCACATTTTTTTGGCGCACCGCAGCCAGCACAACAACACGGCTAAACTGGCGTATGATGCGGCCAAGCAGCTGCTTGTAAGCGGTGATGCGAATTTGCCCAGTGACGTTAAAATAGTCCTGGCGGATGCGACCCAGCCGACTAATTTAGTACAAATTTAATGATATTTAGTAACACTTTATAGTATAGTAAGCACAAAGCATGTAAGGGAGATTATACGATGGAAAAACAAAGTGGTATTGGCAAGACCGTTATTGTTGGCGTTGTTGCGGGGCTAATCGGAGGCGGCGCTTCTTACGTCGCCATTGACCAGATTAACAACGCTAATTCAAATAATAATGCGCAGACCAGTATTAGCACTGGCAGCGCGAAAACTTCAAAAAGCAGCGCAAAAGCCAGCGGGGCAATGACGCCTGCTTATAACGACGTCAAGGGTGCCGTTGTTTCAGTAATCAACATGAAGCGGCAGAGTAGTTCCAGCGACTCGATATTCGATATTTTTGGCGATGAAAACAAGGGCAAAAACAAGGGTAAGCTGCAGACTTACAGCGAGGGGTCCGGCGTTATCTACATGAAGTCGGGTAATAAGGGCTACATTGTGACCAACAACCACGTTGTTTCCGGCAGTGACAAGGTCCAGGTCATGCTCTCCAACGGCAAAACCGTTAACGCCCGCATCGTCGGCACCGATGCCACCACGGACCTAGCCGTTTTGTCAATCGATGCCGGGTACGTCACGCAAACGGCCGAATTTGGCGATTCTAAGAGCCTGCAGGCGGGACAGACCGTCATTGCCGTCGGTTCGCCTTTGGGCAGCGAATACGCCTCTACGGTCACGCAGGGGATAATTTCCGCACCAGCGCGTAGCATCACCACGTCCACAGGCAACCAGCAAGCCGTTATCCAAACGGATGCGGCCATCAATCCGGGCAACTCCGGCGGTGCCCTGGTCAACTCTGCCGGCCAGGTGATCGGCATTAACTCGATGAAATTGTCCCAGTCAAGCGATGGCACCTCGGTCGAGGGGATGGGCTTTGCAATTCCGTCCAATGAAGTCGTCACCATTGTCAACCAGCTGGTCAAGAAGGGCAAGATTACCCGTCCGCAGCTGGGCGTCAAGGTGATTGCGCTGCAGGGGATTCCGGCAAGCTACAAGAAACACCTCAACATCAAGTCAAACCTTGAGAGCGGCATTTACATTGCGGAAGTCACCAAAAATAGTGCGGCCTCAAGGTCGGGCCTCAAGGTCGGCGACGTGATTATCAAGGTTGACAGCAAGTCCGTCACGGACGTGGCTTCGTTACACAGTATTTTGTATAATCACAAAGTTGGCGACAGCGTGACTCTGACCGTTAACCGCAGTGGAAAAGAGCTCACCATGCACGTCAAGCTGCAGGCGAACTAATCCTGGCAATATTCTTTAATTAAGCATTAAAAAGGCTATACTGGGCGCTTGAGCTCACTAGTATAGCCTTTTTGCTAACTAAAATTATGAGGAACATTAAATCATTCGGATTTAGTGCTTGTCAAGGCTAAAAAATGCGGCATCTTTTTGTTGATAACTGTGGACAACTTTGTGGATTGTGCATAAAAAGGGTGAGAAAGCCCTTCGATGGTTGTGGACAACCTGTGAGTTGTGTGTAATAAATAGTGAAAATTATTTAATTCAAACAGTTGTTCATTGCGTTATACCGGTATTTGAGGGCAAAAAGTTTGTGAAAAGCGACTGTGAAAAACAAATGTGGGGAAAAAACCTGCGGATAAAAATAAAATAAAGTACTTGACACAATTTGTATGATTAGCAGTGGTATTGACCACAAAATGTTGAAACTGCTTATTCACAGCTGTGGAAAAAACAGGTGGAAAAATTGGGAATTGGGGGATAAATAGTGAGTATGAATATCAAGATTGTGTGCGTGGGCAAGCTGAAGGAAAAGTACTTCAAGGACGCCATCGCCGAATACCAGAAACGGCTTGGTCGTTTTGCCAAGGTTGAACTTGTGCAGGTGCCGGATGAAAAGGCGCCCGAAAAGTTTAGTGTGGCTGAGCAGGAACAGGTTAAGGAGGTCGAGGGCCAGCGCATTCTGGCTAAGATCAGGGACAAGGAGTACGTCTTTGTCACCGCGATCAGGGGCAAGGAGCGCAGCAGCGAGGAGTTTGCCCGCGAGCTGAAGGACCTGGCCACGTACGGCCACTCCGACGTGACCTTCGTGATTGGCGGCAGCCTTGGCACCAGCCCGGCGGTTAACAAGCGGGCAAATAGCCTCTTGAGCTTCGGCAAGCTGACGATGCCGCACCAATTGATGCGCGTGGTTTTGATCGAGCAGATCTACCGCGGCTTCATGATTAACAGCGGCAGTCCGTACCATAAGTAATGCCGGTCTTGTTTGGTTTGATTGGACATAATAAAACCCCGAAGTTGTTTTACTTTCGGGGTTCACGGCAAACTTGCAAACCAATTTTTTATCATACTGGCAACTGGGAGTTTTTATCCTAATTCAATCACTTGCTCAAACTGCTGCGCGATTTCCGGGCGCAGGTGGTGGGAAATGTAGACTAGGGTTACGCCGTCCAAATCAAGCAGGCTCTGCTCGATCTTCTGGCCATCTTTTTCATCGATGGCCGAGGTGATCTCATCGGCCAGGATGACTTGCGGGTTGCCGAGCAGCTGCCGGGCCAGCGCGATTCGCTGCTTTTGGCCACCGGAAATGTTGTTGCCGGCGTGCTTTAACACGGTGTCAAGGCCGCCCGGGCTCTCCGCTACAAACTGCTCCAGGCCGGCGCGCGCAACTGCGGCGTTCACCGCGTCAGCGCTTGCGTCGCGGCCTAAAGTAATGTTGTAGCGCAGGGTACCGTCAAAAATATAGGCTGACTGGTCGATGTAGGCAATCTGCCTGTGCAGCGACTTCAGACTGAGCTCGCGGTATTCGCTGTCGTCCCAGGTGAGCGCGCCCCGGTAGCCCGTTAATAACCCGCCAATCAGCTTCACTAAGGTTGACTTGCCGCAGCCGGACGGACCAACAATGGCCACCCGGTCGCCCTTCTTAATGGTACCCGAAACATTGTTCAAGATGGCCCGGTCGCTGCCGGGATAGCCAAATGACAGGTCGCTGAAGGCAATTTGCCGGGCCAGCGGGGCAGCCTCTTTTCCCTGGGAATCTTGCTTCTGCGTGTCGGCCAGCTTGTTGTACTTGTCAAAAATAGGCTGAACGGCCCGAATCGAAGTCAGCTGAATGCTGATGTTGGTCAAGCTGCCGAAGACGTTGCCGGCCATCGAGCCGACAATCAGAATGGCACCAATCGGAAGCTGGTGGTGGAAGGCGAGGTAGCCGGATTCAATTGTTAAAATGGTTTGGGCGCTGATGCTAATCAGGTTGACCAGTACATTGGAGAAGGACATTTTAGTTGTATAGTTAACCCGGGCCTGGCCCGCCTCGTCCGATACGGCCAGTGCCACCTTATTCAGCAATTTTTGCTGACCGAGCGTGAGCAGGTTGATAAAGCCCTCCAAAATATCGGTCATCTTAGCCGTTAACACCTCATTTTGCTGGCTCTGCTTCTGCGACAAGTTTTCTAGCTGTCTTTTAAAAATGCGGGGAAACAAAATCATCACAACGGCAAACACCAAGGTTGTTATTAATAAGAGCGCGTTATAAGAAAGCAGAACAACACTGGCAACAATGGCCAGGAGCGTGCTACTGAAGGTTTCCTGCAAACTGATAAAACCAGCTTCGTTAATTTGATTAATATCATTAGTAAACCAGGACACGTAATCGGCCTCTGTGTGGTTGTTGAAGCCCTCATATTCCTGGCGGCCAATTACCCCGGCCAGGTCCGCCCCTAATGGAGTTATCAACGGTTTTTGTGATAATAGCAGAATACCTTGAAGTGGTAAAAAAGAAGACCAAAAAAATGGCCCAACTGAATAAGTTTAGTACTGTATCAGTAATAAAACCCGCCAGATTACGCTGGGTCAGCGCGGTCAGGGCGTTACCGTTAAAAATGCTGGTGGCGGTTTGTGATACGTTCCAACCAAGATAGAGAATAGCCAAAATTATATACTTGCCGGGATTGCGTTTGACATAAGTCCAGAGTGAAAAGTTTGCGATAGTGTTTTCCATAATTCGCCTCCGCTGAATTAATTATCACAGCCAGTGACAATAATGTAATAGAGTAGTCGCCACTACTTGCTTTGTGCGTTCTGCGATAAGAATAGTGCCGGCTAACGCTAAATAATCCAGCTGCTTTTTAGTTGCTTTTAATATATTAATTATCATTTTATAATTAAGTACCTAGAAAAGCAATCGAATTATCAAAAAAAGGCCCGCAAGTTAGGGAAATTGCGGGCCTTATTTCGTATTATTATTTTTTCACTTTTTCCGGCTGCGGCGTTATAACGCTAGTCGAGCGGTTAAATAAAAGCGCTCAGCGCAGCGTGAACAGCGCGGCGTTGGTAGCGAGGAGAATAATGCCGGCCAGCAGCCAGTCGCGTGTTGTGACCGGGACGCGTACGATGACCGACCGCTGGGCACCCTCGCGAAAGCCGTGGGACTCCATGCCCTGGGCCAGGTTTTCGGCGGAATTCAGCGCAACCAGGATGGCCTTGAAGTAGAGCACCGGCGACCAGAAGCTGAGGTAGACGCCGCGCATCATGCCGGCCGTCCGAATCTGCTTGACCGCCTGCCGCATGCGGGGGATGATGTTGAGCGCTGCCAGCACGCCGTAGGCAAACTTGCTGGGGAGGCGGAAGTTCTGCTCAAAGGAGCGGGCCAGGTCCTCCGGGCTGGTGTCAATCGCCACGCAGTAAATTGTCAGCGTGTAGACGTAGATCCGGCTGGACAGGCTGAACGCGTTGTAGAGGTCGGGCCGCGGCGCAAACCAGTAGAGCGTGGCAAAGACGGTGAAGGCCGCAATCAGCGGGACGAGCAGCGTTAATAGGAGCTGGCACAGCGTAATGCGCTTGTAGATAAGGTAGAATAGGGCAAAAACAATGACCAGCAGGTTGGTAGACAGGCTCGACTTGAGCGAGATTTCGATGGAAATAATCAGTGCCAGGACAAATTTAAAACTAGGATTCAATGGTTGTACCTCACTTGTCTACGTAGGTTAAACGGCGGTTTTTGAAGACCAGGTGGTAGTCGCACCAGTCTGCTAGGCCGGCGAGCTCGTGGCTGATGATCAGCAGGGTCTGTCCCCGCTGCTTCTGGCTCTCCTTAAGCCAGGTCATGACCTGGCGGGCGGATTCGTGGTCGAGTCCGCTCAGCGGCTCGTCGATCAGCAAGACGTCCAGGTCCGCAATCAGCATTAACAGGATCTGTAGTTTCTTCTGCTGGCCCCCGGACAGGGAGTAGACAACGTGGTCGAGCAGCGCGTCGAGCTCCAGGTCGGCCAGGGCCTCTTTGATTTTTTTGTCGGTGAAGAAGCTGCCGGTCCGCTGCTTCTTGCTCAGGGCGATTTCATCCTTGACGGTAATGTTGATGAACTGGTCGCTCGCCGTCTGGAAGATCTGCCCGACGCGGCGCAGGTAGGTGCGGGCGGTCTGCCGCCGTATCTCCTTTTCGCGGTAGGTCAGGCTGCCGGAATACGGAATCATCTTGGTGAGCGCGCTGAAGAGCGAGGTCTTGCCGACGCCATTGGCGCCCGTGATCAGCGTGGCCTTGCCCCGCGGAATGTCCAGGTGGTCCTGGTCAAGCAGCAGCCGGTTCTGCGTGACCTGTGTCCTCTTCAGGGCAAAGCAGGGGTTTTCGCCCGCCTGCGGCAGCGCGAACGTGTACACGTCGCCATGGTGGTCGTTTTCCGCCAGCAACTGGTTCATGGCGCTATCATCCAGACGGATCACGGACTTGCCGGCGAACTTGAACAGGCAGTCGCAGACGCCCGCATAGCCGCTCAAAACGTGGTCGCTGAGGATGATGGTCTTGCCCTGGTCGCGCAGACGGGCGAGCTTGGCAATCAGAAACGTCCGTGCCTGGGGGTCACAGCTTGCGAAGGGCTCGTCGAGCAGAAACAGGTCGGTGTTCATCGCCACCAAAACAGCCAGTGCGACGCGCTGCTGCTCGCCGCCGGACATCGTGTTGATTTTCTGGTCGAGCAGGTGGTCAATCTGGGCAAACTGCACGGCTTCGTTCAGCCGCTCCTTGTAATGCGCGCGGTCCACCTGCAGGTTCTCGAGCGCGAAGATGATCTCCTCGCGCGGCGTGGCCATGGTGAACTGTTCGCCGGCACTCTGGAACATCATGGCCGCCTTCAAGCCGTTCAGGTCTGTTTTTCCGCTGATTCTGCCCGCATACTTGGGGTACAGCCCCGCCAGTATCTTGAGCAAAGTAGACTTGCCGCAGCCGGTCGGTCCCACGAGCAGGGTGAACTTGCCGGTGGGGATGTGCAGGTTGACGTTGGTGAGGACCTTATCGTCTTCATCATATGAAAAAGTGAGGTTTGTGCTTGTAATCAATTTTGTTACCAAATAAAAAAAGTCATCATGGCTAAGGCCTGACGACGTAAAAAGATTAATTTTCCCTTCGCTGGCATTATCCATGGCAGGTTCAACGGGTATGTTCTCAGCCTAGCGGCACCCCGGTATTTTCAGGTTAATTATACCTAAACGTCCTTGGGTTGTCTAGCAAGCGCCGCCGCACGCCGAAAATAGGGACGGGAACAGCCAAACGCATCCCCCTGCAAAATTGCGGGCTTATCGCCGGGTTTTAGGCTATAATTAAAATTATGAAAATAAATTGCTAGTTAGAGGGTGAAGGCATGGCGGCGGTAAAATTAGAACAATATTTGACCAGTATCCTGAATTCAACTAAGGCGGATACGAATGAGGTGCGGCTGCGTCCGGGCAACCGTGATTTGGACCTGCTGGCGGTTGCCCTTGAGAACCATAACGTGGGCGTGCACCGTTACCAGACGTCGAACGCGCTGCTCCTATACGCGGCCCAGGGCAGGACCCACGTTGCGATTAACGGCCAGGACTATTTGCTTGTGGCCGGCAACATCGTCTTACTGCAGGGCAAGAGCAGCTATGAGGTGCAGCGGCAGTCGCCTGGCGACCTGCTCGTGAAGCTTGAACTCAGTGCGCAGGTGGACTTGCGGCAGCTTTTTGGCGGCAGTATGCGTCTTGAAGGGCCGGAAAAGCAGGCGGTGCAGGAGGTGGAAGACGCCTTGAGAACCAACCGCCTGCTCTACCTCAAGTGCACGCCCATGTCCGTATCGGTCCAATTGCTTAAGAAGGTCATCAACGAGTACCTCAACCAAAACCTCTTTGCCCGCAGCATTATTAGCGCGGAATTGAGCATTCTCTTTATTGCCGCCATGAGGAGCCAGAACCTGGCAACGGCGGGCAAGGTCAGCCACCAGTTTGTTGTCTCGGCGCTTGAGCAGTACATCGATGACAATTACGCCAGTATTTCCCTGGACAAGACGGCCAAGCACTTCGGCTTTAACCCCAATTACTTTTCCAGCCTGGTCAAGCAGAAGACGGGCAAGAGCTTCGTTGAACACGTTGATGAGCGGCGGATGGAAGAGGCCCGCAACTTGCTGGCGCGGCCCGATATTTCCGTTAAGGAGATCATTCGCCGGGTGGGCTACAGCGGCAAGTCCTTCTTTTATAAAAAGTTTAACGAATACTACCATGAAACGCCGGTGCAGATGCGCGCCGAACTGTTTCGTCAGGCCAACATCAACTTGAAGTAGCAAGACGGCCCCCTGGCAAAATACCATAACCCCAATTTGATGACAGAAAAAAACGATATCCCCTTCAAGGGACATCGTTTTTTGTTTTTACATTTTTTCGAGGCGCTTGATGCGGTCTTCCGTTGGGGGATGACTGTCAAACAGGTGGGTAAAGCCGTGCTTTTTGCGCAGGGGATCCTCGATGTACATTCCGGCGCTGCTTGGATCCGCCTTCTTCATCGGGCTGGCACCGTCAATCTTTTCAAGTGCGGAAATCAGCCCCTGGGGGTTGCGGGTGAGCTCGACCGACGATGCGTCGGCCAGGTATTCCCGGTTGCGGGACAAGGCCATCTGCGCCAGGCTGGCACAAATGGGGCCAAGAATGAGCACGAAGACAATCGCTACCACTTTAAAAATCATGACGAAGCTGTTGTCGCTGTCGTTATCACTATCGCGATCGCCATCGCCCCACCAGATGAAGCGGCTGGCCATGCCCGACAAGAATGAGATGACGCCGACCAGAACGGCGGCCACGGTTGACACCAGAATGTCATAGTTTCGGATGTGTGAAATCTCGTGGCCCAGAACGCCCTCGAGCTCCTCGCGGTTCATCATGTCGAGCAGGCCCTGCGTGACCGCAACGGCGGAGTGGTCGGGGTCGCGACCCGTTGCAAAGGCATTGGGACTCTTATCGGCAATAATGAAGACGCGGGGCATGGGCACCCGGCCAACGAGGGCCATGTCCTGGACAACGTGCCATAATTCGGGGTTGTCGGCCTCGGTAACTTCGCGGGCGTGGTTGAGGCTCATGACCATGTTTGCGGGGTTGGGCAGGATGATGAGCATGTAGATTACGCTGGCTGCCAGCGCGATGACAAGCCCCAACACAGGCCGGTCACTGAAGATGTAGCCCAGGCCCGCGCCGACCAGCGCCAAAATGATGGTAAACATGATCATTATGCCAACCGTCTTGCGTTTATTGCGGGCAATTTGCTGAAATAACATAAGTTTAACCTAGCGCTTAAAACTTAACCTGTGGCACTTCTTTTTCTGCTTCGCTGGTCTGCAGGTAGTCAACCTTCTTGAAGCCGTGGATGCCGGCAACAATGTTTGACGGGAAGGTCAGGAGCTTCTGGTCGTAAAGGGCAGCGGATGAGTTGTACAGCTGTCTTGAGTAGGCAATCTTGTTTTCCGTGTTGGCCAGTTCCTCCTGCAGCTTCAGGAAGTTCTGGTTGGCCTTTAGGTCGGGGTAGTTTTCGGATAAGGCGAAGATCGACTTCAGGGCGTCGGAAATCTGGTTGGACACCTTCAGGGTCTCGGCCCGCTCGCCGCTCGGGATGTTGGTCAACTGGTTGCGCAGCTGCACGACGTTTTCCAGCGTTTCCTTTTCGTGCTTGGCGTAGCCCTTGGTGGTCTCGACGAGGTTGGGGATGAGGTCGTTGCGCCGCTTTAGCTGCACGTCAATCTGGCTCCATGATTCGTCGGTGTAGACCTTGGCCTTCTGCAGGCCGTTGTAGATGGTAATGTAGATGGCAATTAATAAGACAGCGATAATGACGATTATCCAAATTAAATTCATTGTTTTTCCTCCTGGTATATATCACTCAATTATAACTGATTATACCCCTTTTGAATATAAAAAAAGCCCTGCACGGCAATCGCAAGCAAAGCTTGATAAATGGGAGCGGGCGCTTATAACAGAAGCAGCAGCCAGCCGACAATTGTTAAAATAATCAGTCCGATGAACTGCATGAGCGACCACTTTTTAAAGAATTCGCTCCTTGAGACGGTGGCGTTCTGCGTGAAGGTCTTGAGGACCAGCATGTTGGCCATTGACCCGATCGGTGAACCGAAGCCCCCGATGTTGGTGCCCAAGAACAGGGCCTGGGCGTACGGGGTGAACTTGCCGACCAGGATGGTGGCGGGCACGTTGCTGATGATCTGGCTCGAAATAATCGACGTGAAGTAGGTCGAATTCTCCGAGTTGATCATCTGGTCAATGATGGTCACAATCAGCGGGATCTGCTGGATATCGCTGATGAAGATGAAGAAACAGGTAAAGGTTAGGAGCAGGGCGTAGTCAATCTTGAGCAGGATCTGGGGGTTGATCAGGAGGGCCAGAATAAACGCTACGACCATGGGAATCGCAATGTTGATAACCTTGAAGACGCCCAAGAAGAACAGGGCAAACACGGCAGTCGTGATAACCGTGGGCCGGATGCTGATGTTGATCTGCTTGGTATCCTGCACGGGAATCTTAGTGCGGGGGATGAAGTGGAAGATGACGAAGGTGATGACCAGTGCGGCCAGCAGGTAGGGCGAAGACCAGGAGAAGAACTCGATGGCGCCGACGGAGTACTTGCTGACAAGAAAAATGTTGTGGGGGTTGCCCCAGGGCGTGAATGCGGCCCCGATGTTGGCGCCCATTCCAATCAGGGTGACCGGCAGGATCTGGGGCAAGTCGCAGCGCTTGGCGATATTCAGGTACAGGGGTATCAGTGTAAGCGCTGTTATGTCGTTGCCGAGAAACATTCCCGAAATAATTGCCAGCAGCGTGAACAGTATGTTCAGCTTGCGCATATTATCGGCAATGCTGGTCAACTTGTATGCTAAAACGTCTAGAATATGCAAATAAGCGTAAATTTGGATAATAATCAGCATCGCAGCGACGGAAAATATTGTATGCAGGTTAATATCTCCAAGCCGCGGCCTTGCAAAAAAAAGGCTGATAATCGTTACTACAGCAGTAATCTGTAAAATTTTATCGCTAAAGGTTTTTTTCAAGACGGTCATAAAATGTCCCCCTTCACAAGTTACAATCATCGTTATCACTATGTTACATTTTGAGCTTTTTTTTCATGGTTCGCAATAATTAATTTTCATTCCCCCAGATGTGGGCCCATAAACAGATATTTTGACACCTATAACTAATATATCTTATAGTTAAAAAAACATGCAAAGATTAAGGGGGTTCTCAACATGAGTAATTCTGAAACGGTGAAAATGAACATCAAGCCGGCGGCTGCGGCAAAGTTGCAGAGTAAGGTGACAGACGGGCAGGTTGTCCTGCTGGCACTCAATGATGGGTCTAACAAGTATTCAAGCGTGGGCGGCACGTGCACAATTGGTGCCAACTTCCAGTTCGTCATCCTGGCGCAGAAGGATCCAGATTTTAGCGTTAAGGTGGAAAACAATGCGGGGCTTGACCTTTACACCAGCCCCGCCGAAATGCAGTTTCTTGAGAATAGCCTGGTCGTCGATGAGAAGAACACGGCGCTGAATTTAGCCGATGATAGCGGCGTGATTGACGGTGCCGTTACGATTAACGAGCACGCAAACTTATAATGCTTGAACGCGTGGGGGGCCTTAACGGCGGCTGCGTTTTAGCCCGGTCCGCTGCAGGCAAGCCTTGCTTGAACAGGCTTGACGTGGTAAACTATATAAGATTTTCGAAAATCTGAAAGGAAGTATAGTACTATGCGTAAAGGTGAAAATTACAACACCGGTTGTGAACCGGGCCAAAGACCTAAGAACAAGAGAAACGGCAAGAAGCGTGTTGCTCACGTAGCAGCCGTTGTTGCTTTCTTGAACAAGGCCAAGGCAGACGAAAACAAGTAGTTTGTTACTAAATTAAAACTAAAAGGCGGATTGCGTAAGTAGTCCCGCCTTTTTTTCTGGCCGGATTTTGATAAAATGGGGCAAGGACAGTAGATTATGGCGTTCGTCTAAGGAGATAATTGCAAAGTGAAATTTCAGTGCAGCAGGTGCGGCTTACGCATGAATTCAGGTCATTTTAAGCAACTAGGGCTGGTCAATCCGCGTCTCACCAGCATCTGTGATTTGTGCATCCAGCGCGGCGAAGACCCGGAAGACTTTGCTAATAGCGCGGTTGAGACTTTTGCCCAGTGCCTGCTCTATACCTTTGTGGGCTCTAGCACGGCCGCGGACGGAGCAGATTTTCTGGTGGCGCAAAAAGACCTGCGCAAGCGCTACGAGGCCTTCATCCAGGACTATGACGGCAACACGCTAGCCCGTCAGCAATTGTCGCGCCGCGATTTCAACCAGGCCGTGATTGACAGCGAGAAGGGGCAAAACGACTTTGTCCCGCGGCTGGATTTGACCTTTGCCCAGAACCTGGAAAAGCTGGGTCTGGCCGTCAGCTTTCAGTTAAACGAGGTCGACTATATTGACCGCGAGCGCATCCGGGCCAAGTATAACTACCGCTGCCAGTACTGCGGCCGGCGCGGACGCAGCGTGGACCACAAGGACCCGGTCTCGCTGTCGCACAACAACAAGCTGGACAACCTGATTCTGTCGTGCCAAGAGTGCAACCGGATCAAGTCCAACATGCCCTACGAATTGTTCGTCAGGCTCAACGACGAAATTCCCCAGGTCAACCGGAAGCTGGTGAAGTATGAGAATGCGCTGGCGACGCTCAGGGGCGAGTTCGACCACCACCGGCGGGCCCTGGCGGCTAAGATGCACCTGAAGGGCGTGGTCAATGATCCCGAGCTTGACCGGCTGCGCAAACAGAACAAGAAGCTGCAGGATGCCATCGATAGCTTGGAGAGCGACTACGGCGCGCTGCGGAGCGTACGCGAGCAGCACTTCATGACCGGCTGGAAGCTGGACCAGGTCGACGGGCAGGATGATATTGTTTAGATCTGTGCGCCCACGCTAATAGTTGTGCTAACAAGAGCTGGTATTGTAACCTGTTTTGCGCGTCAATGAGTTTATAATGGAGGCAAGATAAAAAGGAGATTCATAATGAAACCGAGCACCTCAAGCAAAAAATTTACCAAATGGGGCGTCGGATTGACCGCATCTGCGCTGATCCTAGCCGGCGTGAGCGGGGCGGCGGTTGCTACCCAAGCCGCCGCAACCCAGCCGGCAACTAGCAGTACGGGCAGTGGCCTGGGCCTGTGGACGGGCAAGGACGGCGACTGCAACTGGAATTACGACCTGGTCACCAAGACGCTGACCATTAGTGGTCCCAAGGGCAGCCAGCTGTCCAGCACGCCGCTTGCCCAGGAATTACCCTGGCACTACAATGTTAACCACATCGTGATCAACGGTCCGGTCAAGCTGCCCGTGAACGCCAAGGGCAAGTTCGCCAACTTTGAATACCTGCAGGACATCAAGGGCATGGGCCAGGTCGACACCAGCGCCACGACCAACATGGCCGGTCTGTTTGAGAAGGATGAGTTTCTGACCAGCGTTGACACCAGCGACTTCGACACCAGTCACGTTACCGACATGTCTAAAATGTTTTCCCAGACCGCAATCAATAACTTGGCACTGGCCAACTTTGATACGCGCACGGTCACCAATATGTCCGGCATGTTTGCCGGCACCAAGACGCCGCAGCTGGACCTGACGCATTTTGACACCATCAACGTCACCGACATGTCCAACATGTTCATGAATGCCGCGGCCCAGGCACTCGATGTGGCGGGCTTCAAGACGGGCAAGGTGACGAACATGTCCGGCATGTTCCAGGGGGCCGCAGCGTCAAGGCTGGACGTCGGCTCCTTTGACACAAGCCAGGTAACGAACATGTCTAATATGTTCAGCCGGATGGGCAATCTGACCAGCCTGGATCTGCACAATTTTGATACGCACAACGTGACGACCATGGCCAGCATGTTTTTGTATGATTTAAGCCTCACGAGCCTGAACATCGCCAGTTTCTCCACCAAAAAGGTGACCAATATGGATCACATGTTTGCTGGTATGGGCAAGATAGAGCACCTGGACCTGCGGTCGCTGGACACGCGCAATGTGACGACCATGGAGTCTATGTTTGCGGAGGATGCCAAGTTAGCCAACCTGGACGTGAGTCGCTTTAAGACGGCCAAGGTCACGGACATGAGCTTCATGTTTAGTAAGTGCGACAGCCTTACTAGTTTGGACGTAAAGAACTTTGAAACGCGCAATGTTGATGGCATCGCGTACATGTTTTCTGGCCTGAAGAAGGTCAAGACACTTGATTTGCACACCTTTAAGACGGCCAACCTGCGGTTCATGGCCAGCACGTTTGCCGATGATAGCGCGTTGACTAACGTCAACTTGAAGGGCTGGGACACAAGCAAGGTGAAGATGATGTATAGCCTGTTTGAAAATGACCCGAGCCTGGTCAAGGTTGATCTGCATCACTTTAAGACTGATAATCTGACTGAGGCCGACCGCATGTTTAGAAATGACCCGAACCTGAAGACGGTTAACCTGCGCGGCTGGAACACGCGCAAGCTGACCGGGACCAGCGAGATGTTCAAGAACTGCACCAGCCTGGTCAAGGTCAACCTGAAGGGTTGGCACACGCCGAAGCTGATCGACTCAACGCAGATGTTCAGAAACACTCCGCAGCTGGCCGGGGTCGACCTGGGCCACTTCAACATCCACAACAGCAGGATTGTGCAGCAGGCTGGCAACCGCAAGGGCTTTGCCGTCAAGCTGGGCCACTACCGCCTGCGCAAGAGTTCCGGCATCGGTCAGGGCTTCAAGCACATTCAAGCCGTCGGCAGCGGAACAATCAGGAACCCGCGGGGCGCCCGGTACACGGCCAAGCAACTGTTCAAGCTCTACAATCATTCGGCTAAGAAGAGTCCGCTGGAAACGTACGTGATGTACAACGGCAAGAAGCCGCGCTTCCCGAAGGGTTTTAACCTTAGATAGGATCGCCAACTCAATTAATAGTCAGAAGAGTTGGATCGGAACGGTTTTGGATTAACCAACATAATTTGCAATTTAAAAAGCAGGATTAGCACCTGGTAGTGCTGGTCCTGCTTTTTGCATGCTGCTGGCTTGGGCTAAGCCGCTAATCGTCCTGCCGGTCGAGTGTTTCATTTTGTAGTACGTAGTGCTTAAAGTTGTTGTCCTTGAACACTTGTTCGTCATAGTGGTGGGCGATTTCCAGCACCGTGCAGTCCAGGTTGTTGATTACCTGCTGCACCTTGCGGCTCATTTCGCTGTCCAGGGCCGACGTGGCCTCGTCGATTAAGATGATCTTCTTGTCATAAAGGAGGGCCCGTGCAATCTCGACGCGTTGCTTCTGCCCGCCCGACAGGCTGTTGCCGTTTTCGCCGTAGTTCTTGTCCAGGCAGTCAGTGCCCAGTTCTGTTAGCAGACCGACTTCCTTCAGGGCCGCCAGGCAGTCCTCATCCTTGAACTGCCGGCCCAGGGTCAGGTTGAAGCGCAGGGTGTCGTTGAACAGGAACGGACTCTGCTTGATGTAAGCCAATTCGCCCGCATCCGCAACGTTATCAATCACTTCGGTACCGTCTTTTAGGACGATGCGCCCGCTCGTGGGTCTGAGGAAGCCCTCAATCAGGTTGAAGATGGTTGACTTGCCGGCACCGGACTTGCCCGTGATCAGGAGCTTGCTCCTGAAGGGAATCGTTAGACTTAAATTCCGCAGCAGCGGCTCCTTGCCCGCGTAGGCGAAGGAAACGTTATCGAAGTTGATGCTGGGTGCCGCAAGCCGATTTTCTTGGGGCTGCGTGAATTCGATTGGTTCAAGCTTCAGGCCCTTCCTGATGTTGTCGGTGGTCTTCATCTCGTTCAGGTACTGGGCGGCGTTTCTGAACGGGCCCACGACGCGGTCGCTGGCCAGGAAAATCGCGATGATTGTCGCCGCCTGGGCCTGGCCGTTGATGACGAAGATTAACCCCGCGCCCAGCGGCAGCAGAAAGCTGAACGCGGACAGAACGGCGCTGACGAAGATGGCCCAGGCCTGGTAGTCGTTCATCTTTTTGTAGGAACTCTCGGTTTGCTTCAGGTAGTTCTCGGTGTCCCTGAACATCGCCCGCTCGGCCAAGTAGGTCTTGATGGTCTGGATGCCCTTGAACAGGTCCGTGACCTTGCCCAGGTAGGTGCCACTGTCCTTCTGCCAGGTTGTCGAGGACGCGGTCAGCACCCGGCCGAAGAGCTTGGACGAGAGCATCGGCACCAGTGAAAAGAGGATGAACAAGATGCCAATCGGCAGGTTGAGGTAGAGGATATAGCAGCCGGACACGATGCCCATCAGGAGCGAGCCGCACAACTCGAAGAAAGTCTCAAAGTAGTTGGTCTCCACGAGCTTAAAATCATTGAAAATCTTGGAGACGCTGTCGGAGGATTCGGCGTTAAAGTCCGGCTTGGCGACCTGGTCGTACACAAAGCTGTTCTTGATCTTGATGTTGAGCAGCTTGACGGCCTGGTTGATTAGGACCTGCTTGAGCGCCATGGCAAAATAAATGAGGCCCCAGATTAGCATGCTGGCCGCAACGTACGTGACCACCTGTGCAACGGTTGAGTTGTGGTTGAAGCGCGTCACGTTTGAAATGACGTAGGACAGAATCACGCCGTCGAAAGAGGCGATGATAGTGGTCACCAGTATGCCCGCCAACAGGAGCTTGGGCAGCGTTTTGAAGAATGATTTGATGGTCATAATACCCTCCAAGATGAGAAATTAAAATAGACCGGTGTGTGCTGCTTTGCACGAATTCATAGCACTAATAATAGCACATAATTAATTAAAAATGTATTTAAAATTAATTAACTAATGTTTTTTTAATTATGGCGCATAAGTTGCTGCCGGCGCCTCGCCCTTGCAATCCCCCAGGGCAAAAAAAGGCCCAACGCCGGTTGCATACCGGGCGTTAGGCCTCTGTAAAAAATTGATTGGGCTGGCTATCTTAAAATTTACAGCAGTGGCCTGCTTTTTCGGACCAGTCGGGGCCACAAGAAGTTGAGGACGACCAGCACGACAATCGCAATTACCAGGACCTGGCAGCCCGTGGTAAAGTTGAGCTGCGGTGCCCGCAATCTTGTACCCAGGCTTCCCGTTGCCACCTGCGCCGCAAGCAGGTAGGTCATCGGCAGGTATTGGGCAATCGACGTCTGCGTTGCCCCCGCCTGCTGCTGCGTTGCTTGCAAAATCAGTGGCAGGATTGCTCCACCTAGAAGTAGGACTAGTGCCAGGAAGAGGCAGCTCATCTGGCTGCGGCTGATTTGTGCCAAGAGCAGAATTAGGAGCACAGTGAAGGTACCGGCAAGGGCTGTTAAAATCAGCGTTGGCGCCAGCCAGGCGGAAAGCGGCTGGTACTGGGCTTCCAGGCCGCTTGGCAAAATAATGCCCTGAAGCGGGTAGGCAAGCGAACCGGGCCCAAAGAGCAGGCTACTAGTGCCCCAGATAATTAGTCCCACCAATAAGGTCAGTCCGCCCGCCACCAGCAGACCCAAGACTAGGTCTAGAGCCACGGTATGATTGCTCGGCAGCAGGGTTGCCCTGTTCAGCTGGTCGACGTACTTGGCCGCAAACAAATTGCTCAAAATAAAGCAGAGCGTGACAATCAGTAGGGCCGGCAGGAAGCCTTCCATGAGTTTGAACAGGAACAGCCAGCCCTCTTTGGGTCGCTGTTCGTCTTCTTCGGGCACATTCGCCCGCATGAGTGCCTGCAGCCGGGCGTTTTTCTTTTTGGCCTCCTGCTTGAGCCCGTCGCCGCCAATCTTGACCCGGGCCGCCTGCGTCTTATTCTGCCGGATGGTGAGCCGGTAGGCCGTGCGCCAATTGCCCTCATCCAGGGCCGTCAGAATGGCCTGCTCGTCTTTAGCCTGACCACTGCCTTCCGGCAGACCTGCTTGCCCCTGCTCCCTGCGGTTCAGAGTCTGCATTGCCTGCGTTCGTATTGAAGATTGTCCGCCACTGGCAGCGTTATAGCCCAGGATCAGCCCGGCCACCAGCAGCACGATGCCCAGAGCCAGCCAGGTCAGGGTGCTCTTCAGCACCTTCTTAAGCTGCAGTTTGAAATAAGCCATGGTCTTACCCCCGCACCAGTCGGTGGTGCTCCAGGGTCAGCGTTTCATCGACAATCGCCTTAACCTCATCCTGGTAATGCGAAGCCATGATAATCAGCTTGCCGCGACGTGCTAAAGCAGATAGTTCCTGGTAGAGCACCTGCCGGCTATCAGCGTCCAAGCCATTATTGATTTCATCCATTAACAGGTACTTGGCGTCGCTCAGTTCGTAGAGGGCAACCACGAGCTTTTGCTTCATGCCCAGCGAATACTTCCTGATTGGCGTCTTGATGTAATCGGCCATCTCCCAGCGTGCGATTATTGCAGCCAGGTCCTGCTCCGAGTGCCACTCGCTCTTGACGAACTGCATGTAGTCATGCCCCGAGAGATTCTTGTCGAACCAGTCGCTGGTTTCCAGGTAAAAGACCTGACTCTTGACGCTAGCAAATTCTTGCCCGCCAAACAAAACCTGACCGGAGCTAGGAGCAAGCAGGCTGACCATGGCCCGCAGGACACTGGTCTTGCCCGTGCCGTTGAGCGCGTGCAGCAAGTAGATCTTGCCGTCTTCAAAGGTAAAAGTGGTATCTTTGAGAATAGGTTCACGCAGAGTGAGACTTAAATTTCTAACTTCAATCATTTGGTTTTCCTCCCTTTCTGGGCTCTTTGAGCCATAAGCCGATTTAAAAACAAAAGCACTGCAGTTCCCAGCACCAAGACTATGATGCCATTTGTGAAATTAACCTGCGGATAGGTGACCAACTGCGTTTCATCCGCAAACACGTAGGCGTTACTAATGCCAAACATGCCGTCGACGGGCTGCAGGGCGAAGAAGTAGCTCATCGGCAGGAACTGGGCAAAAGCGCGTGCGGTAACCACGTATTGCGGCAGCACCATGCCGCCGATAAGTATTAGTACGGCTGTAAATAAAGCCAGTAACCTATTCTTAAACAGCTGCACGATGAGCAGGACCGCAGCCGCAATAAAGGCAAAACTAAACAGTTCCAGAATTAAGGTCGGCAAAAACAGCTGATACATTGGTGTGAAGGTATATTCCTTGGCCCCGGCATTCATGCCCATCATCGGGTAGTTAAAGTTGCCGGTGCCAAAGAAGATGCTGGGCAGAAGAAAAATCAGCAGGAAGGCAAGCAGGAAATAACCAAAGCCAATGAGTGAACCGCTAGCAAATTCAGTGAAGACAAGCCTTTTTTGCGGAAGGAGGTTGCCCAGACGCATGCGTTCAAAGTAGCCGGCGGAAAACAACTTCGTCAAAATAAAGATCACGGCCAAAACAGCTAATGGCGGAAGAACTTCCTGCATCATCTCTAATACGAAATATCCACCTTTAACGGAATAGTGTTCATTTTCCTCAGGTAAGTTATTTTGAGCTAATATTTTTAGTTGCAAAAGATCCCGTTTTATTACTGCTAATGTTGTGTCATTTAAATTGTTACGTTTAGCATCTGCCAAATCAGCCTTTTCTTGCTTGATTAGAATATGATATGCATTTTGCCATTTGTTTTGCTGGATTGCAGCGATGAGTTTTTGACTTTCTTTAACATCAGCTTGAACTTCTTTAAAGTCTGCACCCAATTCTTTTCTAGCTGCACTATCCACATTTGCTTTTTTTAGCTGACGTCGATAATACTTAACATTTTTTCTTTGTATGACTAAATTTTCCTGGGCTTGTATCAAATAATGATTCATATTTCTAATATGGTAATTATTCTTCCAAAAGTAGAAACACGTTAGTAAAATTGCCAGCATACTGATCCAAATGAACTTGCTCTTAAGCACTCGTTTAAACTGCAAACTAATTAATGACATGGTAACCGCCTCATAATCCAATAAGAAAATAAAAAGCCGTCAGATTGAAGTGAATCACGAAAGTTAAACTTCAGTCTAACAGCCTTTCTACAAAAAAAGTTATACTAACATTAACTTATTAAAAATAGATTCTAACATTATCATTTAAATAAAATTTATTAATTCATAGTATCATGTATTTAGCAGTAAGTGTGTGCATATTATTCACAATCAGGAACTTTATGACATTATTATTGAGTTTTTCACAAAAAAATAATATTATGAAAGGATTTGTCTATATGAGTAGCTTTGGCAAAACCATCCGTGCCCTCCGAATGTCGCGCAAGATGACCCAGCAAGATTTGACTAACAATCTTTTCGACCGCAGTGAGCTTTCCAGAATTGAGCACACCGAATTAACGACAACTTACAAAAATGAAATTGCACTGATTACGCGGCTGGGACTTACGCCCAATGAGTTTGAATATATCAGCAACGGTTACCAGGAGAGCACCAAGAATCAGCTTTTGCACCGCTTCTTTAGTCTGTGTACAAACAATCGAAAAGCTAAAATTGAGCAATTATTGCAGGATTGCCGCACGGTTAGCAATGATGGTGACATTAAGCGCATTGCCGTCATTCTTAATGCCTTAGCGCTAATTGATGAACCCAACGGAATGATTAAGGCACAAAAATCAATTCGACCCATCTGGTTTGATTACCTGGCAAAAGTCAAGATTCTCACCATAACCGATATCTATATCCTGAATTCAATGCTGTTTGCCTTTGATTACCAGACCGCTAACGAAATTATTGCTGCGATTGACACACGGTATCCATTCGAAAAAGCACTAAGAACTAATATTTTAATTAACCAGGCAACAGTTCAAATGCGGGAGCATGAATTTACTCTGTGTTACAAACAATCAAACTAAGTTGGAGCCGGCGCTCAAGGACCTTGACCAATACCATAAGCTTCTGGTAGTTAAAGCTAGAATTGCAATTTGCAAGCATGATAAGGCTGAGGCTCTGAAGCAGATTGATTTGCTTCGTAAAATCGGTGCCGAGCAGTGGGCCACTAGCCTCGAGCAGGAATTGACGGAATTTTTTTAAATCTAGCGGGCGAGATTGGCCGCTGGAATTGCTAGCGCAAGGGAGCATAAAAATGGAAATTGGTAAATTGCTGCAAAAATACCGTTTGATGCAAGCCAAGACCAAAAGGGCCTGGGCGGGCAACGTGCTTAGTCCGTCTTTTTACGCGCGCGTTGAGCGGGGACAGAATCGGATATCGGTGGAAGATTTGATTGACCTGCTGCATGCCAACGAGGTTTCGGTGATTGAGTTTTTTGAGCAGCTAAATTCGAACTGCCTGGTTGCCCATATCCCATATTAAGCTAAAAGAGCTAAGATTGTAGTCAAGAAAATAGCACAAGCTATATGCTAGCATGATAATAAATCAAAATATTATAAAAGCATATAAGCAGTAATGATTGAGAGTCAATGAAATTTGTTTTAATTACTGAATTATGTAACAAAATATACGACTTCGATTAAATATCGGAATCGTGTATCAATTGTTGCTTAATGTTAAAATATCTAACTTTTTAGTAGCACTTCATATCTAAATAAATAACTTAGCATACAGTGTCTAGCTGTTATGGAATACCCTATAAATTGGACGTTTAGAACTATCTATGTTTTGAATCATTAAAAATGAATTTTTTAATTCCCCAATATAACAGCATAAGCACGAATACCTGAATTACTCCTATAGTAATGCTAACGATATTCAAAGCGGTGAAGTCGCCGCGAATCAGGTAATATGCAATTGCTGGGGCAAAGATTATCCCAAGTGCAATTGGAATAAAGAACTTATTAACAAAGTGAAATTGATCTTGTTCATGATATTCTAGCCCTGCAAATAAGAAAACTAGTAAAAGAATAAACCATAACATAATTTTACCTCATTAATTATTATAAAACTCCAATAGTATAGGTTCCTATCCACTTATTGATATCCATGTATAAGTAATTGTGGGGGTGAGTATTATTCATGTAATTTAAATCACTTTCAATTTTTGCATAATATGCTGAAAGAATGCCCAACGAAAGGGCACCCCCTACAACTTGTGCAGTTTCTAAATCGTGGTCCATATCATAAACAGCCCTATTACTTCTGAAATAGTAACGTGTTCCCCAAACAAAATCTTTGTATGTATAGTGGACACCACTCCTTACTAGAGAACCAGTACTGTATGATTTATCGCTAGCAATGGTAGCATGAGTTCGCTTGACATTTTCATTAGTTGTTTCAATTTGATTTTTAATTGTATCATATTGCAGTGGACTTAAAATATCCTTGACACTTGGATCCAAAACGTATTGATTATCTTGCACTTTAACGTATTTATCAATTTGATTTGCCGTCTGCTGCGTAAATTGTGAATTTCCTATTTCTCCAGTAATTTGCGACGGTACAGATTTTTGAGAAGATCCTTGTTCTACTGTAGCTGCGGATACTTGACTAATAGTTGAGATTGCAACTGGCGCGATCAAGCTTAAAACAGCAGCAGCTTCACTTAAGACTTTAATTGATTTTTTCATTTTAGTTACCTCGTTATATCAAATCTAACTTTATTATAATTTTTATCTAAAAACTACATTATAAAATCAATGAATCTTATTCTTTCATAATTTATTCCTCCTAAGTAAAATTTATTATTTCTTGTTGTATCTATTCATAATAATTATAATAATTGAACGTAGTAACTCATACATTGTTGTCACCTCACAATTAAAAAACTATAAAAGTTAACTTTTATACAGCTATAATAACCACTTTTTATTAAGCAAATGCCAAACTAGCATATTTGCTACTTTTGGAGCAAATATGCTAGTTTTAAAAATATATCGATAAATTATTTATTTTTGGCGAGAAAATCTTCAAGCCCTTTACTGTATTCGGTCATGCCTGACTGGGCAACATTGCGGATAACGTCACGGCACTGATCCAAGTAACCTTCTTCTGGCTTTTTGCGATAATTAAGCAGGCTTGTAAAGAACAACAGCAGGTTTTTATAGAAGTATGTTTCTGGCGTAGTAGCAATTTCTTCGCCACTGTCGATAAAGAACTGTGCCTCTTGGTTGCGGTGTCCCTTAATACAAAAGATCAAAATGTTATTTATTATTCCCAGAATATATTTTTGAATAGTAACCGAATCATTGTCTTTAAACTGCGTGACAGCGCGTTTAGCAATGATTAAATTATTGTCTAGGTTGTAGAAAGCTATACAGTTGCAGTAAAGTTTAAGAATGTCAACATCAAAACTGTCGGCAACAAAGATTCGTTCCTTTAGTTTTTTCAGAGTAGCGGAATCAATGCTAGCATAATCATCGTCGTTAATGGCTAGGTAGATGTCCAACAGCATTCGGTGATCTTCCTTGTTTGGCAACTCGCTCTTGATAACCTTATCATAAAGCTTGAGCAGGTCGGCTTTTTCCCCGTTATAATACGCCTTGTTAGCAGCAAGGCGAAATGCTCGTTCTTGTGCCATTATTAGGTGGTCATGTGGATTCAGCTGCTCAAAAAACTCAATCACCGAAACCTCGTTGGCATGCAGCAGGTCAATCAAATCTTCCACCGATATCCGATTCTGTCCCCGCTCAACGCGCGCGTAAAAAGACGGACTAAGCACGTTGCCCGCCCAGGCCCTTTTGGTCTTGGCTTGCATCAAACGGTATTTTTGCAGCAATTTACCAATTTCCATTTTTATGCTCCCTTGCGCTAGCAATTCCAGCGGCCAATCTCGCCCGCTAGATTTAAAAAAATTCCGTCAATTCCTGCTCGAGGCTAGTGGCCCACTGCTCGGCACCGATTTTACGAAGCAAATCAATCTGCTTCAGAGCCTCAGCCTTATCATGCTTGCAAATTGCAATTCTAGCTTTAACTACCAGAAGCTTATGGTATTGGTCAAGGTCCTTGAGCGCCGGCTCCAACTTAGTTAGATTGCTTGCAGCCAGAGTAAATTCATGCTCCCGCATTTGAACTGTTGCCTGGTTAATTAGAATATTTGTCCTTAGTGCTTTTTCGAATGGATACCGTGTGTCAATCGCAGCAATAATTTTCGCAATGATTTCGTTAGCGGTCTGGTAATCAAAGGCAAACAGCATTGAATTCAGGATATAGATATCGGTTATGGTGAGAATCTTGACTTTTGCCAGGTAATCAAACCAGATGGGCCGAATTGATTTTTGTGCCTTAATCATTCCGTTGGGTTCATCAATTAGCGCTAAGGCATTAAGAATGACGGCAATGCGCTTAATGTCACCATCATTGCTAACCGTGCGGCAATCCTGCAATAATTGCTCGATTTTAGCTTTTTGATTGTTTGAGGCTAGAGTAAAGAAGCGGTGTAAAAGCTGATTCTTGGTGCTCTCCCGGTAACCGTTGCTGATATACTCAAACTCATTGGGCGTAAGTCCTAGACGCGTAATCAGCGCAATTTCATTTTTGTAAGTTGTCGTTAATTCGGTGTGCTCAATTCTGGAAAGCTCACTGCGGTCGAAAAGATTGTTAGTCAAATCTTGCTGGGTCATCTTGCGCGACATTCGGAGGACACGGATGGTTTTGCCAAATTCATTCATGTCTTTGTTTCCCTTAAATTTATGATCCCTACTATAACTAACTATACTCCATATTAACCAGTTAATTAAATAAATAGTAATATTTATATTAAATATATAAATATATTATTAAAAAGTTCGCAAATGTGAATGAACTGCACACTTTCAAGAACATTTGCGTGGTATTATTAATTTAGGAATAAACGGAAGAGCGCTCTTAGTTAATTTCCCGTAATTATTATGAATAGATGCCAGAGGTAAAAATTATGTTATGGTTTATTCTTTTACTAGTTCTCTTATTTGCTGGGCTAGAGTACTACGCAAGAAATCAATTTCACTTTGTTAATAAATTCTTTGTTCCGATTGCGCTTGGAGTAATCTTTGCCCCAGCAGTTGCATATTACCTGATTCGCGGCGACTTCACCGCTTTGAATACCGTTAGCATTACTATCGGAATAATTCAGGTATTCGTGCTTGTGCTAGTATATTGGGAACTTAAAAAAATCATTTATCGTGATTAGAAATATAAAGACCAAATGTATCTAGCTATTTTGGTTCTTCTATAGTTCAAAGAGGCGACAGCAATGAGCGATAATCAACAATTTGTCAAACTTATTTTTCAAATTGGGCAGTTAATTTTAGTAGTTTGTGTAATAATAGCCGCATTCTATGTGAAGAGGCATGAACGTGAAATTTTCAATAGGCCACGGCTCTACTCTAAAAAAGTCGAAATATTTTTATCCTGCATTCCCTTTTTACTACCATGGGGTGCGCTTGTAGGCTACTTCATCTTCCCACTGAAATCAAACTTCGCAATCTACGTTAAGCGTGTAGTGGATGTTTGGCCGTTGATTTTATTGTGCACGGTTTGGACTCTGATTATCGTGTTGGCAATACGGTATGACCTGAAGCTGCGCAAGAAGTACGGCGGTGATGCGTAATCATCGCTGATGTGAATTTCAAAATAAACAGCTCAATAATTTTTTACAGGGGCCTAACACTTAGTATGCAAAAGGTATTGGCCTCTTTTTTGTGCAAAATCTTTTCCCTAAAAAATGGCAAATACGTTATTTCTTGTTTTGGGCAATTTAGCAGAATATAATAGGTGCTACAAAATAATTGGTGGAAGGGGCGTTAACAATGCAAAAAGCAGATAATTTCGTAAAAAAATACTGGCTGACCTGCGGCCTGATCGTTCCGCAGCTTATCCTAGTCTTCTTGAGCAAGCTTTTCGACCATTCGCCGCGTGGCCTGGTCGTGCTCGCAGCCTGGGGCATCGTCACGCTTGTAGCCGCCTTGGTGGCAGATAATTATGCAGAGCGGGCCGAGGCGACGGCGCAGGTAACGAAGCGCAGAATCTGGGCCATCATTATCATTATGCTCAGCATGTACGCGCTCCTGGGTGTGAGTGAGTGGTTCTTGCTTCACGCATGAAGGCTTGACGCAACGCAATTGGTAAAGTAATTGTGGCCAAAACAAAGAGACTAGCTCCTGGTATTAGGAGTTAGTCTCTTTGTGCTTATTTGAACCTAGCTTGACTGCGGGAAGTTGAGCGTGGTCATCTGCGTTCTGGTGGTCTTGAGCAGCCATGTGGCTTCCTTGACTTGGGCCACCGTCGACTTGTTGGAGCGCAGAACGAGGGACGCGTTGACCAGTGCGTTTTTGTAATCGTCCGTGAACCTGACGAGGCTTGGCTTGCTGCTGGATTCCTGTGATTGTTTGAATTCTTTTTGCAGGTCCGCTTTGTCTGCAGTAGTTGCGATCTTCTGGTCGGCTTGGGCTTCTTGCGGCGTGTTGACTGGTGTCAGTTTAAGGCCCCGCGTGTACTTGACGTCGCTGGCCTTGATGAAGCTGTTAGTCCGCATCAGCTTGTCGGCATCGGACTCGATTACCTGACCGTTCTGACTGTCAAAGCGTGGTCGTTCAACTTCGCTACCGTCGCTGTTAATAATAGTATTGGAGGACTCGGAACCGTTCAGGTAGTGGTAGTACAGTTCGGCCTTGCCGCTGGCCGCATTCCAAATGTAGAAGAGGCCATCAACCGGAATTGTCTCTTGGTCGCGGCTTGCGATGCTGCGGCCGTTTAGCTGGCCGCTGGCATCATAGAGCTTAACGGCACCTGCTGTAGATGAAACGGTGGTGTAGGCCAGGTCATAGTAGACCGTGATAGGCAGGTCAATTCTGATCTTAATGAAGTCATCCTTGATGTATTCGTCCGGGTAGTCATGCAGGCGGTAGACGTAGCCGTCGAAGTCCTCGGATGGTGGGTCAACCGCCAGGTCAATCTTGATCTTCTGGCCCTTCTTCAACATGTGCTTGGTTTTAGCTCTCGTTAGGGTCTCCGTGTAGGCACTCTTTAAAACGGTTGCGGTAGTTACGCCATTATAGCGGGCGACCTCACCGTCGATACTGGCAACGTTGTGGGCGTTAACGTAGCGGTTTTTGCCCACGGCGTAGTAGTACTTGCCCTTAATCTGGCGGGTCGGCAGGTAGCGGATGAGCTTCTTGCTGGCCGGGATGTCATATTGGTAGTAGAAGTACTTGGGCATGGTCTCGGTTGTCTTGACCTGGCCCTGGTAGCTAACGATGTCGTTCTTGGCCAGCGTTTGCCACGTGGCCTTGCCGCTCTTGGTGTAGAGCCGGGACTTGTGGTTCAGGACCAGCTTGCCCTTCTTGATGTTCTTGCCCCCGATTTCCTTGATGTCGGCGGCATTGAAGTAGAGGCCCTTGTCCACGCGGTAGTATTCCTGGCCGCCAATCAGCTTCGTGCCAAGGTTGGGGTAGCCCTCGGTCTCGACGGGGTCGGTGTGGTAGTATCCGTTAACATCGGCAACGTAATAGGACAATTCGTGGCCCTTTTGGGCCTTGATTTTTTGTCCTTTGTCGTCATAGACGTAGGCCACATTAGTCAGATTGATCAGGGACTTCTCCTTCTTGGCGGTGGCGGCCTGTACCGGTTGAATCGTGCTGAAGGTGGTTAGAAGTGGGCTGGCGGCGAGCACGAATGCTGCCAGTCCCGCACAAATTTTGGTAGAAAGCTTCATATAATATAACCTCACGTAAAAATCGTTTGATTGTTTCCTACTATTATAGCGCATTCTTGTGTCATAAAGCGCTGGATTCCGCCAGCACTCTTGCACTTGGTTTTAGTAAAGAAGCGGTAAATTAAGCGTTTTAGCAGCCGAACAAGTTTATAATAGTGGTAAAGAAAAGGGGACTTATGATCAAACCGAACGCTTCAAGCATTAACCGGGATGCAAAAAGTTGGTGTTTTTAAAGCAGGAAGAATGTTTAAGGTTCAATCTCGGCAATATAAAGGTTGGAGCTGACGATAATAATGATTAAAAACAAGCCTACGATGAAAGAACAACAAATACTAACTCGTGAGTATAAGATTTTATGGCTCATTACACTATGCGAATTCTTGGTGGTTTTAATCTTACCGCTTTTCAAGCTTATGGAATTAAGCGTTGGTGTTTTATGTTGTCATTGGCTAACTTTAGGGGACTTATTTACGACGTTTTTTCAACGCAAACATATTAATTCTATTATAAGCCTGATTTTGGGCGGGCTATTGGCTCTAATAGTTTGTGTTATTCTGTTTTTTTATATTTTTTGGGCATCAGGCAACATGCTTTTCGTCAAATGATATATATTAATTGATTATTATTGTAATTGGATATTTACCAGGGTCAGCGATATTGAGACATTTAATGACGCCTTTTATGTGGACAGTCCAACATTTATTTAGTATAATCTAATTAATTTTTAATACTATCTAAATTTTAAGATCGAGGTGAATTTATGGAAACAAATAAAGATTTTTTAAGTACATTGTTTGCAACCATTTTGGCCTTCATTTTTGGCCAATTATGGTTTCTCAGCTTCTCAAAGAGGCATTGATAGGAGAGGATTGAAAAATTATCCGCAAGTTTAGTGAAGTTCGGTTGACCTCCTTGTGAACTGACTCTTTTATGAATTCTATAATATTTTTATTGAGCATCGGGCCGCGGCTTGGTGCTCTTTTTAACAACAGCCTTTTATAGGCTAGTCCATCGTGGGCGGAGGAAATAATCATGCGCAAGAATCCCTATAAAATCAGTACCTTTATATTGAGCGTTCTACTTGTCATCACGTTGTTTTTCTATCACGATGCCACTAAAAGGCCCCCCACCGTAGTAGGATCTTTTTCTTATCATGCGGCTGCAGGAAATGATAATGTAATGATTGCTTTGGGATTATTCCAAAAAAATTATTATCGACTTTATTTTCAGGGCAAGGAATTTGATCGCGGAACCTATATAGAAACAAGTGATAATGTATACATGTTAAAGCCCAAAAAAGGCATTAGCGGAACTATGATAATTACGAATAAAGAAAAATATTTATATTATCCCAAGTTAAAAGAGAAAGTAATAATCGTTAAAAAGAATTCGGATGATCCGATTATATTAAAATAATCAAAAACTCAAAAAGCGTTCCTAGCGGCTGTATCAAATCTAGCCACAGGACGCTTTTTGCTTATTTCTCTAATTAGCCCACCCAGCCAACCGGTGTCCGACCTGAGCACGAAGGAGGCGTTGGTCAACTAGTAATCATATCTTTATGACCGTATTTTTCCATATTGCTTGACTACTTAAGTTGATTCAAAAGAGCTATCACTATATAGCTTATTTGTGCTACAAAAAAAGCACTTATCAAATAAGTTTGATTCGATAAATGCCTTAAAAGACCCGTCCTAACTTTTCCTAATGTCCTAACTTAATGACATTGTTCTGTGAACTGGGATTTTTTTGTTTGCATAGTATTTTCATTATTAAGAATTGAAGCCATTATCTAAACGATCAACGATCTGAGCTGCCGGTTCAATGGCATGAATGAATGTAATTCCTAAGCCGAAAGAAGCAATACCTTTACTCAAATCACCCACGAGCATCCCTTGCCGTAAATTATCATAATTACCAGAAGCAATCCAAATCTCATCGGCAGTTGCACCATCTTTATCCATTTTCATTAATTTATTTGGTAATTCACCAGGCAGTGAACGATAAAAACTATTAGGTGCTCTAAACATCACCATATCTTCAGCAGTAGTTTCAAGCATTTTTTGCTTAATATTATCCGCCATTGGTGCTTCTTCGGAAGCTAAGAAAGCTGTACCAGCATAAATTCCTTCAGCACCTAAATCTCTGACAGCCTTGGCAGTTCTTTTATCTGTAATCCCACCGGCTGCAATTACTGGTACATCGTCTGAATAATCTTTCACCATTGGAATGGTTGGTAAAGTACCGACTACCTTAGCTGGTACTGTCCCTCCTTCATCAAAACCAGTCGCAATAATAGCATCCACACCTGCCTGAACCGCTGCCTGAATAATCTTAGGTCGTGGCGTGCCTGGACGAAAAATATATTTAATCCCATTTTCATGAAATCTGTCAACCCATTCAGGAACTAACACACCGCTACCAATAACGGTTTTAATACTTTCATCGATCGCAACTTGTAAAATCCCCTCAGTCATTTGATCAACGCTAATATCATATTCCGCTTCATAACCTTTATCATTTGCACTCATCTCTGCTTGATCCGTTAATGATATAGATTTTCTTTGACTAGCACCACTAGCCGCATCGACATCCGATTTTTTTCTACCAAATGGTGAAACATTCAAACCAAAAGGTTTATCAGTTAAAGTTTTAGCCTTTTTAACTTCTGCTCTTAATTCCTTTATTCTTGTAGGAATATCTGGGGCAAAATGATCTTGACCTGGAGCTACCATCGCTAAAACACCAAAACCACCCGCGTTAGAAACGGCAGCCACTAATTTTGCGTTAGTTAAATATGCCATTGAGGCTTGAATAATTGGCTTTTTAACTCCTAACAATTTTGTGATTCGATTTGTCATTTTATTTACCTCTTCTTATAAAGCTCATTTCTAGTTAACTTATATGTTATTATAGAGGCAGTCAAATGCTAAGACTAATACTTTTTAAGTTATTAAGTATAACTAAATAGAAATACTAAAATGAACAATAATCTTCTCTACATAATCCTGCAAGCCTGTAATTATTCGTCTACACTCTCAGAAATCGCCAATAAATTATATTTTAGTCAGCCTTATATTTCCAAGGTACTGAAAAAAGCCGAAAAAGAATACGATACAGTTTTAGTTAATCGTAAAGAAACTCCGATTACTCTCACAAAAAGTGGGCTTCTAGTGTTAGAACATTTACAAATAATCCATGAAGCTAAATTAGATTTAAAAAAAGCTTTATTACAAGACAAAGCTAATCAAGAACGTGCGTTGAATATTCTGGTCACTAATCCATTCTTGTATCCAATAGTGCTTGATATTTTAACTAGACACAGTCAAGAAGATTCTGACTTTTATTTTAATTTATCAAGCAGTCCCATTGCAGAGTCAACCATTAAAATTATTGCCAACCATCACTTTGATTTAATTATTGGACGCAAGTATATTGATAGTAGTTTAATTACTCTTGCTTTACCACGTAATCCAGTTTATGTTTTCATTTCTAGTCATTGTCAAATTTATGATAGGCATCAACAATTTTTGCCCTTTATTTCCAAATATCTTGACGGTATGAAAGAAAGTACTTTTGTTCTTTTTGAAAATTCAGCTGGAGTTCAAGATTATATTAATAAGCGATTCAATGAGGTAGGAATTCATATAACTAAAGCTATTCAGGTTGAATCTGTAATTGACGCTATAAACACTGCAATATCTCTTGGACATAAAGGAATGGCCTTAACTAACCAGTATATTGCCAAAAAGCTCTTTCCAGCTAACGATTATAACTTATTAAACTTGCCAAAAAATACCCTTAATTTTGACAATGCAATTATGTATGAAAAGGGTGCTAATGAACAAATTAATGACTTAGCCAATTTTCTAAAAATAAATTTAAGTAAAATAATAAATTAGTAAATTGTAGAATAAAGTTGAACACCCTACTTGATCTGATGGATGCGATTCAATCTTCTCTCATATAATTCATCAGGTGTGTGGTAGGCTAAGATCTTGCGAGGCCGCCAGGCCAAGCAGAATCTCCTTGGATAGTTTCATTTTTAATCTCACAGATTAACATCAATGCTATTGCCCTTAGTACAGCGCTTCCTTGCCCGCGTTGATATGGCTGCTTATTATATTTCACTTTTCGCTAAACGCGACCATTACACCATGCATGGCCCGTACTATAATCAAGCTTACGGTGTCTTTATAGCCCGACGCTATTCTTGTGCTGGCACGGCGGATGCCATGAAAATGGTTTTAAATAAAATGGGCTTCAAGGCCAAGCACGTGCACAAGAACAAGTATACCCACCAGTGGTGCACCTTAAAGATGGATGGTCGCAAGGGCTATGCAGATGGGGATGCCGGAATTGCAAACTATGGTAAATATTTTACGAAGAAGATTGACACAATTAGGGTTCCTAAAAATAGTATTGCTCAAAAGAAAATGGATGGTTTAATTTAAGTAAAACATTTAATTTTTAGACTACGATTGAAGCCTTACAGGTTATTAAGAGTATAATAAGCGTAGTTAGGAGGTTACGTACAATGGTAGTTACATCTATTCGCTTTCCGGAGAATGAATACAAAAAGGTTAAGAAAATGGCTGACTTTGCAGGAACTAACGTCACTGCATTTATGCGCGCGGCCATTTTAGAAAAGATTGAAGACCAAGAAGATTATGCTGACTGTGTGGCAGAGACCAAAAAAATGAGGGGAACGGTCGCACGTTCAGAGGTTATGAGAGAAGTTTTTGGTACTGAGGATGAGTAAATTTTCATGGAAGTTTTCTGATGTTGGATTCAAAAAATTTAGAAAATTAGATAAATCAGTTCAAAAAATTATCTTAAAATGGCTAGAAACTCATATTCAGGGCGCAAGTGACGTTAGAATCTGGGGCAAGGCTCTAGAAGGAAATCTGCAAACATATTGGAGATACAGAGTAGGCAAGTATCGTATTTTAGCAGAGATTCATGATCAAGAATTTGTTGTTTTGGTTGTAAAAGTGGCTAAAAGGAATGACATCTACAAAAAGTAGATAGATTGCATAGTTATGCAACTATAAGGCAAGATTATGTTACTTGGTATCTTGACGTGATAAAAAA
Source organism: Lactobacillus sp. CA30L (assembly GCF_059900845.1). NCBI lineage: Bacteria > Bacillati > Bacillota > Bacilli > Lactobacillales > Lactobacillaceae > Lactobacillus > Lactobacillus sp. CA30L. The sequence goes on along the minus strand of NZ_JBWXGB010000004.1, from coordinate 187,200 downwards.
CAGCAGTAATAATTACATGAAAATAGCACTGAGAAAATTGATTCCAGTGCTATTTTTGCTTTTGAACAACTTAAAAATAATCGAAAATTGCAATTTTAAGTTGAACACCCTACTTGATTCGATAGATGCGATCCAATCTTCTCTCATATAATTCATCAGGTGTGTGGTAGGCTAAGATCTTGCGAGGCCGCCGGGCCAAGCAGAATTTCATCGATGGATGTTGCGGTGCGGTCGCCCTGACTTGGCCCCGTGGCATGGCATGTGGCGCTAACTTCATGCTCCCTTAGAAGAACCAGTCAATTGCTGTATGGATGATAATTATGAAAATAAAGATGATAAAGAGGCCCTTGACCTGCCTCTTTGTTCGCATCGCAGCTGTATCGGCCCCGCTGGCATAATTATCTGCCAGTATGCATACCAAGAAACTCGATACGCCCCAGACCGTATATATGATGGTGCCCAGGTGGTTGCGCCTTAAAATCATACCGATAAGATTGGGGATGATTTCCACAAAAATGTCAAGGAAAGTGATAATAAGGGTGATAGGATACCTATAAGCAAATTTTTTGATTAGGCTCATTAGTTTCTTCTTTGATTCCATGATTTGATTCTCCCTTGACAAGCAAGCTGATAGTTCTGTTTTAAGTTTTTATAGCTTATAAGAATAATATCAATTGAGTTTATATATTATATTGCCCCGTGATACCATTAGCAACTGAAAAAGTCTTGACGTCTTCTACAGTCACTTTAAGATTGGTTTGTTTTAAGGATTATGTTAAGCTCGATTGGTATGGTGGATTAAAGCGGAGTAAAATATATTTGAGATAGCAATCATAAAGAGGTAATAAAAATGACTATTGGTGAATTGCTGAAAAAGTATCGGGTAGAACAAATGAAAACACAGAAGCAGTGGGTAGGAAATATAATAAGTCCTTCCTTTTATGCCAAAGTTGAGAAAAATATCCATCGGATAACTGTAGAAGATTTACTTGCGTTACTTCATTACAATAAAATATTAGCAATAGATTTTTTTAAGAGGCTGGATCAAAACGATAAAAATAATTATGAATTTGAAAAGGAGATAATTAATCAAATAGTAGACGCATATTATCAACAGTCAAAGTCAAAATTAGAACAGATTCGTCGAATGGTAATAGCTAGCAATCTGCCTGATAAAGATGAGCAGCTTGCTTTTATTACAGGTTATATAGCGCTGTTAGATAATGATTTTAGAGGTTTAGATGAGCAAACTAAAGTCCAAATTAAAAATCGCTTATTTAATATTTCGGACTTTGATCGAAATGATTTATATCTGTACTGCAATTTTATGAGTTTTTATGATCTCGACAGTAATTTAATGCTTTCGAAAAGATTAATTCGTCATTTTAAAGATGATAGTGATGTAATTGTTCAAAAGGCGATTTTAAGTATTATTAGTAATTTGTTAATATTTTGTATTACAGCAAATAGATATGATGAAACAACATTTTTTATTGAAGCTGCTCAGCAAATTAATATAAATCCCGATTTAGCATTTTATCGAGGTACGTTGGTCTTTTTTGAAAGCTTAATCGCTAGTCACTATCAGCAACAAAAGAATAATTTAGAAGACTGCCAAACCATAATTGATTTTTTTAACTTGATTGGAATGAGGGAGTATAGCGAGCAATTACAAGATTTTATGCAAAAAGGGGGCCTATTTGACTAAAAATTGTCGAATACGCCAATCTTTAATTTTATTTTTCTCTTTAATTATATACTAAAGGCATAAACGAATAGGCATATACATCTAAATTAGGAGGCAATATTATGAACGATTGGCTACGTGGTACACCAATTATTATTATTTTTCAGTGAAGGAGATCGTATTGTGAAAAATAATGATGTTGATAGATATGAAATAAGTTTAGATGGATTGCTTATAAAGTTTAGGCAAAAATAATTAAATTTTAAAAGGAGTAATAATCATGAAATTAAAGAAAACAATATTACTGGATTAACCACTTTAGCATTAAGTCCGGTTGCAGCAGCTCTAGGCAGTGGTGTTCTTACGACTCAGGTAGTACATGCAGATACTGTCACGGCTACACCGAAAAGTGATGATAGTAAAGTAGTCAAAACTTTTACTAATAAAGAAATTTTCGACAATCTTGAAGCTCAGGGCTATGATGTTAAAGCAATTTTAGGCGAAAAAGAATATAATGCTGCTTTAATGCAGGACCTGACGCGTGCTGGTGGTACGTACATTACAAAACAGAAGCATGGTTTTACAGTTTATATGAATAGTGCAATAGTTAAGGGAATTGTCTGGGGTGGTTCAGGTGCTGCTGCGGTCGCCGTAGGCGCAGGGTTAGCCGCTGTCGGCGCTGGTCCTGCAGTAATTGGTGCCGTATCTACGGTTATTACTAATCTTGCTTCCAGTGTAAATACTTCAAGGGGTATTTACGTTAAATTCAGTAATAAAGGTAATTTAGTTAGTTGGGGATATCAATAAAGCGTACGCCATAATTGTTAGGAAGAGAAGATGACTGGTATGGAAACAATTAAAAAGTATTTCGCTAATAACAGAAAACGATATCAAGAAAAGCCAAAAAAGCTAAAGGGGTATGAGTGCATTTCTGTCATGGCGCTATGCGTACTATATTGTATAATAATTAATGCTATTGGAGGATTATCCTGGCCATTTTGGAATAGTACTTCTAATCTGCTAATATTTGTAGTTGGTACTATCATACTTGCTATTACAATCTTCTATTCTTATAAAGTAACTGATTATTTTTATTATAAATATAATAAATAAAATTATATCAAAATAGTTTTGACCACCATGATTTTTGGTGTTCTTTTTCTTTTTTTGCAGGACGAGCTGAAACCTTTTTAGGCTCTGCGACTTTTTTCGCCCATTAGTTGTAATTGCTGCGATTGATCGAGCAATTTCTGCATCTGATCAAGCTATGGTATACTAAGTCTATAAACGATTAGTATTAATTGATAATATGGAGTGGGGAATAAAAATGGCAGGATCTAGTGGGTCGACTACCAATTCTTACCGTTAATTCTATAGGTGTAGATGTAGATTATGAAAATAAAACTTAGTAAAATTTTTCCTATTTCAATAGGTATTATATTATTAATAATTGCGATAAAAGATTTCTCTCCTTGGCGTAGTCCAAAAGAAATAATAATAGGACTATTAACATTAGCAGTAGCATTATGGCCCACAAGTAAAAATCAAAAAACAACTTCTTCTGAAACAGATTACTTAGTTGATCACAAAGTTGTAATTTATTCGGAACGTATTTATTTAACGATGTTCTTCGTCTTTATAGTTTTATATTACTTAGATGGGAAAAATATTTTACTGGGTGTTATATCTATTTATTCGGTATTACTTTGGCTTATTCAACAAGTAATAATAATTGTTTTAGAGTTATTAAAAAGTAAAAGAAAATAATTGATTTTAGAAGCATACATTATGAAGAAAAATAAATTTTTAAAATATACAGCATTAGGTGGAAGTCTATTAGTTCTCGGCTAAACTTTAGCTATTCCTGCTAATTCAGTGTTTGCCGCAACTAATGATAGTGATGACATTGAACAAGTTTCTCAGCAAGATACCGAATATGATCCATCAGAAAATGTAGTGTTTACACCACAAGATCTAGCGAATGCAAAAGTGGTTTTATAGAAGTAATTGATCATTATACAGGAACTACAGAGCATATTATTTATTCAGCATGTTGTAGTGTTGGTATGTTTCCCACATGGGCTCACTTGGTAACAAATACGATTACTTTGTTTATCTAATATAATACATAAGTTTTATTACTATGTAGCATTTGAAAGTTTAAATAATCGAGTAATCAAAACGGTTTTGACCACCATAATTTATGGTGGCTTTTTTCTGTTTTTCTTGGACGGGCTGGAATTTTTTTAAGCTCGGCGACTTTTTTCTTGGCCATTAGCGGTGGTATGGGTGAAAGTGGATAGAAAATAAATTCTGTTATCTTTTATATTTGTCATATCCAGCTTATTTATGGCAAATATGACAGTTTTATCAATAAGAACAAAAAAGCAATTATAGTATTTATACAAACAAACTACACAATCTGACGTGATTATGAAAATATATCATCATATAAAAAGCATTCACCATGGCCAAGATATGGGGACAATGTCCTGCATGTGGCAATGGAAAAGAATGGATTGGGAGTACTTAAGTATTTTCCATTATATGACATTTTTGATATGCTTTATTCTTCCGTGCCTGTATAATAAAGAAAAAGACAAGTTTATGGACTAGCAAAGAAGATGTCATGATGAAACAGGAATCATTGTTTGCGGGCAACGGCGAGAACACGCCGCTGGCCAGCCGCGTGCGGCCGCGCAGTTTAGCTGAATTTGTTGGCCAAAAGCAGCTGCTGGGCAAGGGGAAGATTTTGCGGGACCTAATCGACCACGACCAGGTGACCTCGATGATCTTCTGGGGTCCGCCGGGCGTGGGCAAGACCACACTGGCGGAGATTATTGCGCATCAGTCGCAGTCCACCTTTTACCGCTTCAGCGCCGTTGACAGCAGCATCACCAAGATTCGCAAGGTGATGAAGGAGGCGGAAGCGGCGCACGACCTGGGGCAGAAGACGCTGGTCTTTATCGATGAGATTCACCGCTTCAATAAGGCCCAGCAGGACGCTTTTTTGCCTTACGTTGAACGCGGCACGATCACCCTGATCGGCGCAACCACGGAAAACCCGTCGTTTGAGGTCAACTCGGCCCTGCTTTCGCGCTGCAAGGTCTTCGTGCTGAAGCCGCTCGAGGTTCAAGATATCGTCCAGCTGCTCCAAAACGCGCTCGAAAATCCCCAGGGGTTTGGCAAGCTGCACGTTGCAATCAGCGACCAGGAAGTTAAGGCGATTGCCAAGTTTGCCAACGGTGACGCCCGCACCGCCCTCAACACGTTGGAGATGGCGGTGTTGAACGGGGACAAGAAAGGCGACCAGATTACCGTGACGATGGCTAGTTTGAGCCAGTTGATTACGCAGAAGTCCGTTTTGTATGACAAAAACGGCGAGGAGCACTACAACATCATCTCGGCGCTCCACAAGTCGATGCGCAACAGCGACGTCAACGCCGCAATCTACTGGCTGTCGCGGATGCTCGAAGGCGGGGAAGATCCGCTCTACATCGCCCGCCGCCTGGTTCGGTTTGCCAGCGAGGACGTGGGCCTGGCCGATACCAACGCCTTGAATCTGACAATCAACGTTTTTCAGGCCTGCCAGTTTCTGGGGATGCCCGAGTGCGACGTCCACCTAGTTGAGGCCGTGACCTACCTGGCCCTTGCGCCTAAGTCCAATGCCATCTACAAGGCGCGCCTGGCGGCCGCCAAGGACGTGAAGGAGACGATTGACGAACCGGTTCCGCTACAGATTCGCAACGCCCCGACCAAGCTGATGAAGGATTTGGGCTACGGCAAGGACTACCAGCTCGCGCATTATGCGAAGGACAAATTGACGACGATGAAGACCATGCCGCCTAGCCTTGAGGGCCACGAATACTACCTGCCGACGACCCAGGGGCACGAGGACCGCTTCAAGATGCGGCTGGAACAGATCAAGAAGTGGCACGAAGAACATCCGGAATAGGTTGTTTAAGAAGTAATAAGAATTAATTTTTGGGGAATGATAGGTAGATTAAGTGAGTACATCAATTATTGAAAACGTTCAAATTAACAATACTAAGCTTTATTTTTCGATTAGTAAAAATCAAAAAAATAAACCAATTATATTATATTTACATGGTGGCCCCGGAGATTCTTGTATTCCTTTAACTAAAAAATATAATGCTGAATTAGAAGAAGCGTTTACTTTTGTTAATCTTGAACAAAGAGGCAGTGGCCTTTCATACTATCGATTTTCAGAAACAGAAAACCTGACTGTGCAAGTTATTTTAGATGATATTTATAAATTTGTGCTTTACTTGTTGGAACGCTTAGACCAAAAGCAATTGGTTATCATGGGACATTCTTGGGGCTCGATTCTTGGTCTTTTGTTCATTCAGGTTCATCCAGAACTCGTGTCGCAATACGTTGGAATTGGTCAAGTTGTCAACATGAAGAAAACTATCGAAGCACAGAAAGCTTTTTTGACAAAACAAAATAAAGCAAATCCCAAAATCAGTCGTTTAGATTTTGATAAAGATTCAGTGGCTGTTAGTTTGACTTTGACAAAAGAAATTGTATCTCATGGGGGATCAATATATGGTGCTAAGAATTATCGAAAGTTAATACTACCATTTATCTTTTCAAAAGATTATTCACTTAAAGATTTGATTCATCGTTTACAGGGCTCTAAACAGTCAATTCAGTTCTTTTTGAAAGACGTAATGAACATTAACTTTGAAAACCAGCTAAATTATGATGTGCCCATACTATTTTGTGAAGGTCGCAATGATTTTCATGTATCATCTAAACTTGTTTCAGAATATGCCAAAAAAATCTCAAGTCCATGTAGAATTATTTGGTTTGAAAATTCTGGTCACTTTCCACAGTGGGAAGAAGCATCTAAATTCAACTGCGATATTACAAAATTTATGAATAATGTGCATAAATAAATCTTTAATCAAGTAAAAAGCAGCGGTTACTGGCGCTAATATAAATAATGGCATCGGTGCTGGCGGCTACATTAAAGCTGGCAACGTCAGCCAAATTGCTGGCAAGCCGCTGTAAGCTGCTGAAGCAACCGTTAAAATCAAGGATAATTTTACTAAAAGTCCTTTTACTACTGGCATTGGTAAAGATAAAACTACAATCAAAAATGGTAAAACCCTTAAAGCTGATCGTATTACTACATTATCAAGCGATCCTGAAGATCTCATAGTATACCGGGTTAGTGGGACAACAAGTGCTTTTATCATCAAAAAGAGTGTAAAAGCCAAACCACGGCAAAATTTAAAAGTCTATACTAAGTACACTTATATTTCATTTTTACAAGAAGCAGCTACCTATGACAATTATGGCGCTAAAAGGTCTACCGCGCTTATACACTCTACCTTTTTACCAGGGGATATGTATCCCGTTGAAGAATTGACTTATCTATGGGTCCCTAGTGAGAATAAAGCAGAATTGTTTTATTTATTGAAATATTCTTGGGAACCATTTACACTCTCTTCACCGGCAAACTACGTTGGTAATCCACGTTATGGCGATGGTCTTGTCTATGTTAAAGCAGACAACACTAAGTATCTGTCTGGACCATTCCTAAAGCCAGACAATACGCCCAAGCAAGCACAAATTGAAGCAAAAACCGCCACTGCAGCGGACAAGGAAGAATTACAAAAATTAATTGATCAAGCCAAAACTATTCCTGCTGAAAAACTGAGAGCAGCTACTGATCGTAATTACGATTATAAATATACTTTACAATTTGCCAAAGATACGGTTAAGTCTACTACAGCAAGCATTTCCGCAGTAAAAGAAGCTGCCTCTCTATTAGAACAGGCACAAAATGATGTCATTAACACCACGGATGAGCAAGATAAAATTGATAACATACTAGATGGAACCAATCCGGACTTCAATACAACCCCTGGCTTTTATACCAAGAACAGAAAATAGATTTTAGCTGAGTACTAACTCCCGCTGACCGGAAGGAGCTGGTCATCTTAATTTTCGCTCATAAAGCAAGCGCTTGCGAATAATTGGGCGTATAATTTGCAGTGAAAAGAGCTTTATTAGCTGAAGGAGGCTGAGGGAATGCTGGCAATGAAATTTAGTTCATACGTGGCGCTGGCTGCGGACGTGAATCCGCAATTGATAAACCGCATTAAGGATATTGCGACAATTTTGATTCTGCTTTTGTGCGTGGTGCTGTTGGTCTACACGCAGAGGCACAAGGCTGAGGTCTACGGCCAGCCGCGGCTGTATTCCAAGTTTTATGAACGTGCGCTGATGGCCTTCATCATCCTTCTTCCGTGGGCCGGCCTGTTCTGGTACTTTATCTTTCCGCTTGCGGCCAGCCCCGCGGTCTACGTCAAGCGCGTGGTGGACGTCTGGTTCTTGATTGTCCTGTGCGTGGTCTGGACGGCGATCCTGCTGCTGGTATACCGCCACGACCTCAAGATGCGCAAGAAGTACGGCGGCGACTAGCACGGCTTTCTATTCAAATACCCTGGCACGCTTAGCGTCAGGGTGTTTTTGTGCATAAAAACAGGCGCCCCTTGCTCTCAGGGCACCTGTTAGTGTACTTAATTGTTTTGGAAGTTGCTGAGGAACTTCTCCGTTAGTTCATTTTGCGGGTGGTTGAAGATCTGGTCGGGCGCGCCCTCTTCGGCGATGACGCCGCCGCTGATGAAGAAGATCTGGTCGGAAATATCGCGGGCAAAGGCCATCTCGTGGGTCACGATGACCATGGTTAGGCCGGTTGTCGCCAGGTTCTGCATGACGCCCAGCACCTCGCCGACCATCTCGGGGTCAAGCGCACTGGTCGGTTCGTCGAAGAGCAGGATCTCGGGGTCCATGCAGATTGCCCGGGCAATCGCTACCCGCTGCTGCTGGCCGCCGGACAATTGCTTAGGTCGGGCGTTGACGTATTCGGCCATGCCGACCTTTTCCAGGTTAGCCAGAGCCACCTGCCGCGCCTCTTCTTTGGAACGCTTTAAGACTAGCTCCTGACCCACCATGCAGTTGGCGAGGACGTTTTTGTTTTCGAACAGGTCGAACTGCTGGAAGACCATGCCGACCTTGGCCCGGTAGATGTTGCGGTTGTAGCCGGGATCCAGGACATTTTGCCCGTGGAATGCCACCTCGCCGGCGGTTGGCTCTTCTAAGAGGTTAATGCAGCGCAGCATGGTTGACTTGCCGCCGCCAGACGGCCCGATGACCGTGGCAATCTCGCCCTTGTTGATGTCAAGCGAGATGTCGCGCAGGACCTGGTGGTCGCCGTAGGACTTTTGAATATTCTTCAAGCTTAAAATCGGTTCGTTTGCTTCAGTCATTAGTGGTTTCCTCCTTGCTTATTCGTTGTTCCCACTTGCACCTGGTTGGCCATCAGGTTGTAGTTCTTATTGCCTTCGAGGCGTTTTTCAATGAAGTTGAAAATCCGCGTGATTGTGAAGGTCAGAATCAGGTAGATGGCGGAAATAGTCAGGTAGGTTGGGAAGAACTTGAAGGTCTGACTGGCAACGGTCGTACCGACGAAGAACAGCTCGGATACGGAAATGATGCTCAAAACCGAGGTGTCCTTGATGTTCACGATGAACTCGTTGGTGATTGAAGGCAGGCAGTTCTTGATTGCCTGCGGCAGGATAATGTGCCACATCCGCTGGTTGTGGGTCATGCCCAGGGCACTGGCAGCCTCGAACTGGCCCTCCGGCGTCGACAGGATCCCACCACGGATAATCTCGGCCAGGTATGCCCCCGTGTTGATCGAAACGATGAACAGGGCGGCGGCGGTCCGGTCAATGTTGATGTGCCAGAACTGCGCGATGCCGTAGTAGATCACCGCAGCCTGCACCATCATTGGGGTGCCCCGGAAGACTTCAATGTAGACGGCGAGTAGCCAGTTGACCACCTTCATCAGCCACCTTTTGCCCGTGGTGGCAGGCGTCGGGATGGTTCTGATGATACCGACCACCAGGCCGATCAGGAAGCCCACGATCGTACCGACGGAAGCAAGAAGCAGTGTCATGCCGATTCCGCTCATCAGCATGCCGCCGTACTGCTTCCACATGGAAACGAGCCAGCTTTCCTTTTTGCCCTTCTTGTTATTGTCGGTCTTGGGCTGCACCTTGATGGCGTTGGTCATGAGCTTGCCCCGCTCGGCTTCAGGAATTGTTGCCAGGGCGCTGTTGACCTCTTTTAACAATTTCTTATTGGGCTTAGCAATCCCGATTGAGGTGACCGATTCTTCCTTGGTTACGTGAAAGCCGGCCATCTTGCTGATCGGCACGGCCTTGATGTCGGGGTCGACCATCTTGAAGGAGGTCGACTCGGTATCTTCGGCCAGGTAGCCGTTGATGGTCCCGGAGATCAGGCTCTGGCGCATGGCGGCGAAGTCGCGCATGGCGGTTTGGCGCTTTGCACCGGGCAGCTGCTTGATCATTTCGTAGTGGGAAGTACCCTGCTGCGCGGTGAGCTTGGCACCCGTGAAGTCGCGCAGATTCTTGGCGCTAGCGTACTTGCTGTTGATCTTGGTGATGACAACGAAGGTGCCATGCCGGTAAGGCTGAGAAAAGTTGATGGCCTTTTCCCGCTCCGGCGTTGGACTCATGCCGGCGATGATCAGGTCGGCCTTGCCACTGGTTAAGGCTGGCAGGAGGCCGTCCCACTCGGTCTTGACCACAACCACCTTTTTGTGCAGCCTTTTAGCAATAATCTTGGCGATTTCGACGTCGTAACCGTTGGCGTAGGTGTGCGAGCCCTCAATCGGCACGGCGCCGTTGGCGTCATCGGTCTGGGTCCAGTTGTAGGGCTGGTAGTTGGCCTCCATGGCCACCTTGAGCGTGCCGTCGTCCTTCTGGGCGCTGACTTGTCCCAGTCCCGCGTTGACGCATATTGCCAGACTGGCCAGCACCGCTGTGAGTGCCGCCAGCCACCTGTATCTTGACTTCATTTTGAAAACCTCCGAAAAATCTTTTTCAAATAAAGCCAATACAATAAAAGCGTAAATAAAAACCCCGTTGCTTGACAAAACAACGAGGTAACAATCTAATTCATTTTTAGATAAACAGATAGCGCTCCCTAGTCACTAACTAGGACAGTCTGCAGGATGTTCTCCTGCAGCCCAACCAAAACACCAAACGAATAATGTTGTGATTTCGGCGGCAGCCCTTACGCTGGCCCTTTGCGTGTTCGTTCACTCAGGCTAGGTTCGTGGCTTCCGCGACCTCTATTGCATTGGAAATTATTCAACTTAAAAAAATAATAGGCTATTCGGATCTACTTGTCAACCGCATTGTTAAAAATATTTTTATAAATATTTAATTTTTCTGCACCCCTGACGGTGGGTCAGTGCCGGTCATGGTCCTCACGCCCAACCGTTATCGGGCAGGACGGCGCGCTTCTTCATCCGGGACACGTAGGGGTTGCCGGCAACGTAAAAGCGCAGGGGCTTTGTCGCCCATTCCCGCTCCGACTGGTTGACACCGATGCGGGGACCGGCTGCAATCCGGCGCGCCCGTTTTTGGTGGCGGTCGTCCAGGTCAATGGCAAAGGGCGACTCCTGCAAGGGGTGCAGGTCCCACTTGCGGCTGTGGATGCCGAATGCCTGCATCATCCGGGCCGGGCCGCTGGTCAGGAGCACGCCGCTTTTGCCGTTCCGGTTGACCTGCATCTGCTCTAGGCCCCAGACGGGTTCGATGGCCCGAATGAGGATCCCCTGCGGCTCGTCTTCCGCCTGCGTTGCCACGTCGAAGAAGAAGTACTGCCGCTGCGCGTAGATATAGAGCGTGCCGCCGGTGCGGTACAGGCCCTCATTGGCGGGGCTGCGGTGCCCGCCGTACGAGTGTGCCGCCCGGTCTTTTTTGCCGAGGTAGGCCTCGGTCTCGACGATGTAGCCGCCCATTGTTTGGTCGCCATTATCAAAAATCAGGGGCCGCCCGATTAAGTCGGCCGCAATTGCAGCGGTCGGCCTGTTGGTGAAGTAAGTTGTGTAATCCATGTTCCTTGCCCGTAGTATACTAAAAATAAGAGGAGGTGATTGTGATGACCAAAATAAAACTGATTCGGATATACGACCACGAGCAGCCCGCCGGCTACCGCATATTGGTTGACCGCCTGTGGCCGCGCGGCAAGAGCAAGGCCAGCGCCGCGCTTGACCTCTGGGCCAAGGACGTGGGACCAAGCAGTGCTCTGCGTAAGTGGTTCAACCACGATGACCAGAAATTTGCTGCTTTTGCGCGGCAATACCAAGAGGAGCTTGCGCAGAATCCGGCGGTGCCGGACTTAATTGCCCTCGTGCGCACAAAGCTGCGGGACCGGGACGTTTTGTTTTTATACGGTGCGAAGAACCGGGACCACAACCAGGCCGTTGTGCTCAAGGAGTACGTCGAGCGGCACCTATAGCTTGCGGCCGTGCTTTTTAACTCGCCAAAAGTGGAAGGCAATCGTGATGAAGAGGACGCCGAAGACGATGAGTGCAAAGACGGTGTTGGGCAATTCGAAGGAGAGGGGCGGCAGCGCGGCTAACAGTTTCAGCGCGATAACGCCGATCAAGAAGTAGGCCATCGGCTGCAATTCCGGGATAATGTCCATCAGCCGGATGATTACTTCGGCCACGCCCCGCATGCACAGGATGCCGATCATGCCCCCGATTAAGACGACCACCGGGTTGCTGGAAACGGCAAGTGCGGCCAGAACGGAATCGATTGAAAAGACGATGTCCATCGCCTCAATCGAGATGACCGTGCGCCAGAAAAGCGACAGTACGTGTCCGGACTTGGGCGCGTCCTTGTGGCTCCGGGGCCTCTTGGCCGAGGCAGCCTGCGGGTGGCGCTGATCGTAGAAAAACCTGCCGGCCAGGTAGAGCAGGTACAGACCGCCGGCCAGCTTGATCTCCCAGAAGTTGATCAGGTAGGTGCCGATTCCAATCACGATGAAGCGAAAAACATACGCACCCACCAGGCCGTAAAAGAGCGATTTTTCCTGCTCTTTTTTGTCGGGCAGCACCTTGGTCTGGGCCGCCAGCACAACCGCGTTGTCCACGGAGAGCAGGCATTCCATCAGAATCAGGGTCAGAATAATCAGCCAGTCCTTGCCGCTGGTCAAGACGCTGATCCAGTTGTGGGCGCTGAAGAAGGGGGCATACATTTTGATAATTGACATTAAAAACTCTTTTCTAGGTTAATTAAAATAGTGCTAGCTAAGTCTGCTAGTTTTTACAATTGTTGAAAAACATCCAGGGCGTCGCCGATAATGGCAGTCACGCCGGCCGCCGGAATCGCCGTCTTGTTGATGGCCCAGACCTTGGCCCCGCTCTGTCGGTAAGAGAGCAGCTGGGCGAACGGGTAGACGACGAAGCTGGTGCCGGAAATGATTACCAAATCGGAGTTCTGCATGGCGTTCACGGCCCGGGACAGGTTGTCCCCGTCAATGGCCTCGCCATATAAAACGATGCCCGGCCGGATGATGCCGCCGCAACCTTCGTGGTAAAAAGACCGGGCGTATGCGCTGTAGGCAACGTGCTTGTGGCACTTGGTGCAGTATATGTCGTAGAGGCTGCCGTGAAATTCGGTCACGTGCTCATTGCCTGCCTTGGTGTCCAGGTGGTCGACGTTCTGCGTGATGAGCTCGCCCTTGTCATTGCAGATCTTTGCGATTTGGGCATGAATCGCGTTAGGCTGGGCGTCGGGGAAGTACATGTTGTCCATCACGAACTGGTGGAAGAAGTCCGGCCGGTTGTAAAGCGTCTCCGCGCTTAAAATGGTCTCGGGACTTTCGGCGACGCCGTCGTAAATGCCGTTTTTGGACCGGTAGTCGGGGATGCCCGAATGCGTCGAAACGCCGGCCCCGGTCAGGAAGGTGACGTGGCGCGCGCTGTCAATATCCGCCTTTAATTCGTCTATTTGTTTGGAATCAATCATAATTTTGGCCCCTTTCTAAAAGCTAATTATCTTACTGCTAGTTTACTACAAGATTTTGCGTTGACCCAAGTTTGTCACCAATAAATAAATTCACAAAACAAATTCACACGGAGATATGCGTCCGTGTGAATTTGTTTATAAGATTTGCATGTGGTGGTCCTGGCACTCATCAACCATCGCCTGCGGCCAGACGCTGGCCTGGACCTCGCCGATGTGGGCCTTGCCCAGCAGGAGCATGCAGAGGCGGGACTGGCCGATGCCCCCGCCGATTGAATAGGGCAATTTGCCCGCTAAAAGCAGCTGGTGAAATGGCAGCTGCTCGCGCTCGAGGCAGTCCGCCTTTTCTAGCTGCTCGTGCAGGCTCTCGGGACTGACGCGGATGCCCATCGAGGAGAGCTCCATGGGCTGCTTGAGCGGTTCGTACCAGAAGATCAGGTCGCCGTTTAATTGCCAGTCATCGTAGTCCGGTGCCCGGCCGTCGTGCGGCTGAGCGCTTCTGTGCAATCTGTCGCCGATCTTCATGATGAAGACGGCCTTTTGCTTTTGGGCAATTGTGCGTTCACGCTCGTCGGGCGTAAGGCTAGGCCAGCGGTCTTCCAGTTCCTGCGTGGTGACGAAGTGGACCTCGTCGGGCAGGCGGTAGGTGGAAGCGGGGTAGCGCTTGGCACACTCTGTTTCGATCTGCTTGATGGCGGCGTAGATCTGTCGAACCGTGGCCATGAGCGTTTTTGTGGTCCGCTCCTCTTTTGCGATGACCTTTTCCCAGTCCCACTGGTCGACGTAGAGCGAGTGGAAGTTGTCGAGCTCTTCGTCGCGGCGGATGGCGTTCATGTTGGTGTAGAGGCCCTCGTGCAGGCCGAAGCCGTATTTTTTCAATGCCATGCGCTTCCATTTGGCCAGCGAGTGGACAATCTCAATCTGGTCGCCCCGCGGCATGTCCTTGGCGTCAAAGGCAACGGGGCGTTCGACCCCGCTCAGGTTGTCGTTTAGGCCGGTCGCTTGTTCCACAAAAAGCGGTGCGGACATCCGCTGCAGGTTGAGCTTGGTGGCCAGAATTTCCTGGAAGCGTTCGCGGATGAAGACGATCGCCGCCTCGGTGTCGCGAATGGTCAGGGTGGGGTGGTAATTTTCCGGTAAAATTAACGTCATTATGATTAACCTCCAAATTTTTGCGCCAAAGAAAAAGCCCTTCGCTGCGCTTGAATAAACAAGGACGAAAGGCTTTTTCCGCGGTACCACCTAGATTGCCCCGGATAAAGGGGCCAACTTACTGAAGCACAATCATGCTTCACCAGCCTGGTAACGTACTGGGGACGACACCGCCTACTTTAAGGGCAATTTCAGCGGGCTGCTAAAAGGGTTTTTCACTAGTCCAGGGTCTGCCGGCTTTCCACTGCCGCCGGCTCACTGTCAGAGGTAGGCTACCTACTCGTCTTCTTCACGGCATTTGTTTAATAGTAATTTAACAATATTTTTAGCTAAAATTCAAGCAAAAATTATTTGTACGTGTTCTTTAACCAGCAATTCTTGCATTGTTTTTGTGAATTAGCATGGCTGTCAATACACCACTGAGCGACAGTATGCCGGCTGCCAGCATAACGCTTCTGTACCCTGAGGTAAAGGCAGCCGTTGTTTTTAAATTGCCGAATTTATAAAAGACTATTACTGAAATGGCCACTCCCACTGCACCACCATATAGCCTAAACATGTTGTAAATGCCAGAAGCCTTGCCGTTATCCTCGGCGCTTACTGCACCTAACACCGCTTTTTGCAATGCGGGACCGCCCATCGATAAACCTGCTCCTGAAATAATTAACGGCAATATAATATGGCTGTATGGTGTAAGGGGACTGCTAATCGCAGCAATCCAGATATAACCGAGACCTTGCAAGAGTAACCCTAGGCTAGCGACTATGCGTTCACCATATTTGTCAACCCACTTGCCAGCAAATGGCGCAATAATAATTAGTGTGCCCGTCCACGGCAATAGTTCTAGTCCGGAAACTAGCGCATTGGCGTGACCCACTAATTGTAAGTATTGAGGAAGGAAAAAGACAACGCCGTACATGGAAGCATATAGTAAAAACGTTGAAATATTCCCTCCGGTAAAACTATTTGCCCTAAAAAAATCCAGTGGAATCATCGGGTTGGCTTCGCGGGGCTGTCTTGCCAAAAAAAGCACCCAAAATAACAAGCCAATTAAGCCGATTACTATTGAAGAACTTCTAAAAGATTTGTCTGATAAGCCCCAGATTAAGCCAGTTGAAGCAATAATTACCAGAAAAGCATCTGTGTAATTGATGTGTGCGTGAGATATGACCGTCTCCGGCAACTTTCTTACGTTGTAAAAAATTCCGATTAAACCGACGGGAACGTTGATCCAAAAAATCCACTGCCAGGTAAATTTTGCTACAATAAAGCCTCCTAAAGCAGGCCCCACAAGCAAGCCTAATCCCCCAATGCCGCTGTATATTCCCAATGCGGTACCGCGCTTTTTGGGGTCAAGCGCTGAAGTTAAAATTGTCATGGACATGGGTGTTAAGACGGAGGCCCCCATTCCCTGAATTATCCGTGCAAAAATCAAAAAATTAATATTCAGCGAGAGTGCAGACAATATTGAGCCAATTACGAAAATCAACATGCCAAGATTGTATATTTTACGGTGACCATAGCGATTTCCTAGGGCGACTCCGACTAGGAGCACTGCTGCGATTGTGACATTGTATGCGTTTAGCGCCCACTGCAATGACGCTACCGATATATGAAAATCGCTTCTAATTGCTGTTGATGCAGTAGTTACAATCATTGAGTCCATCATGGACATAAAGAAGCCGAGTGAGGTTAAAAATAATATCCAAGCCGAGCTAACTGTTTTTTTCACTGTTAAAACATCCTCCTAAAAAATAGTTCAATTTTTTTTGAACTATGGAGAATGATAACCTCTTATTAACCTTGGGTCAAGAAAATTATGAACACGCTAAACCGTTACGGCTATTGCTAAGCCCAAAACGTGAATGCTATATTAATCGGCGTAAGTAGGAAATGGGGAGGTTAAAACAAATTATAAACATTCAGGAATATTCTTTACGTACTTGCTAAACGTTGAATAATTTAACGATACGTATTTTTCCCTGGAATTTTTTCTTGTTAAGGTCAAATTTGCGTCCCGCAAAATCTTGAAGTGGTAAGATCCAGAAGACTTGCTGATGTTTAAATAGTCATTAATCTCGTTGCAGGTCACACCATCTTTATGGCTATCTAGGTACTTAATGATTTTTAAACGCAGAGGGTCAGCCAGCGCCTTAAAAACCTTGACCCTGTTTTCATCTATTTCCGAAATACTTTTATTCAACTTTTGCTTCTCCTTGGGTTTGATTCGCTTAGGCCAGTAGTCTGCTAACTAATATATAATTACTACCTAGTTTAAATTAGATTACCATTAATTGCAGCATAATGTTCTTGTAAGGGATTGTAACTACTTTATCCAACTAAAAGGGTCCAGTCTGTTATAATGAGTGAAAGCAAACGTGAGGAGAATATTATGGCAGGTTTTTATCTTATCTTGGATGCGCTGCTGCTGGGCTATACGTGCTATAGCTGGTACTGGCAGGCTAACATTGACGTCAAGGGGCAGTATCGTGCTTCTTCAGTGATCTGGACCGTGATTTTCATCTGGGTTGCCTTTGCCTGGCAGCTGATTGAAAAGGGCGATCCGGGCCTGGGGATTTTTCTTGCAGTCTTCTTAATGATTGGCATCATCGACGGCTTTACCGGTTTTGCGCCCAAACGGGCAGTGGTCTCCGGCTACTTTCGCCGGACCGTGCCCTACGCCGAAATTGCGCTGGTAACTTTAATCCAGGTGCCGAACCCCAAGAAAGAAATGGTGATCTGCATCATTACGACGCAGAAGAACCGGCAGTACTACCTGCGGTTTTCGCGCGGTGTGGCGCAGATTGTTGAGGCAATCAAAGAACACGTGCACCACGACATCAAGATTGAAATTCAGAAGCTGCTATAAAAAGCCCGCTTGAAAGCGGGCCTTATTTTTGCGGAAACATGTGAAAATATTATCAAATTATAGTAAAATAAGGCATAAATAATCTTAATTAAAGAAAGTGTGAACGTTATGCGTAACAACGATTTTACCGATGTTGTAGAGAACCGGCACTCCGTGCGGCACTTTGACCCGGCGGTCAAGATTTCCCGCGCGGAATTCAAGCAGATGCTCGCAGAGACCATCACCGCCCCGTCGGCCTGTAACCTGCAGGCGTGGCACTTTGAAATTGCCGATACGAAAAAAAGCCTGGCCAGGGTAAGAGAATACATGATGAAGTTCAACTACCCGCAAGTCGATTCTTGTGCCGCCATCGTGCAGGTCTTCGGTTACAGCGATGCCTACAAGTCCTACCGCAAGATGTGGACCAAGACCTACGAGGAGGGCAACATCACTAAGGAGAAGCTGGACGAGGTTTTGAGCACCTTTTTGCCGCTGTACGAAAACGGGTCGGCACAGATGCGGGCAACGGATGCGATTATCGACAGCTCTCTGGCCGCCATGCAGTTCATGCTGGTTGCGCGCAACCACGGCTACGATACCAACCCGATTGCCGGCTACGATGCCCATAAGGTTCCGGCTGCCTTTGGCCTTGACCCCAAGCTCTACGTGCCCGTCATGGCGATTGCGATTGGCAAGGGCGTAAAGAACGATGCCGATACGATCGAAACGGTCCGTTACCCGGTCGAACAGGTTTATCACTTCGCGGATTAATCATGCCGCTTGTCTAGCCAAAACAAAGAGCCCGCTTGAGTGCGGGCCCTTTGTTTTTTTATTAATTATAAAATCGGCGACAGCATGCGCGAAAAACTCTGCAGGGTGCGCAGCCAGCGGCCCTGCTTGGCAATCATCTGCGGCGTCAGCAGGGTGGACTTGGTTATATCTGCTTCAAAGGAATGCGCCACTTCAGCGGTAAAGTTCTTGTCGTAGAAGACCGCGATGTCCTCGAAATTCAGGTCATAGGACCGGTAGTCCTGGTTCATGGAACCGACGGTGGAGAAGGTATCATCAACCACGATGGTCTTGGCGTGGAGGAAGCCGTTTTGGTACATGTAGATCTTGACGCCGTAGCGGGACAATTCGTTGGCATACCACTGCGTTGCCCGGTAAATGAAGGGGTGGTCAGGCTTGCAGGGGATCATGATCCGCAGGTCGACGCCGGACATGGCGATGGTCAATAGCGTGGCAAACATTGCGTCATCGGGAATCAGGTAGGGCGTCTGGATCCAGACGCGCTTTTTGGCCAGCGATATTAGGCGCATGACGCCGTTACGCATGTTGGCGTTATAGTGGTCGGGTCCGTCCGACACAATCTGGGTGGCAACGTCGCCGGGACGAATCTCGTTTTCGTCCAAGTTGGGGAAGAGCAGGGTGTTGAAGGTGATGACCTGCTCTTCTTTTTGGATTGAGGCATTCCAATCCATGACGAAGCGCTCCTGCAGGAGCAGCGAGGCCGACCCCACGATCCGCACCTGGCTGTCGCGCCAGTAGCCGAACTTCTTCTTGCGGCTGAGGTACTGGTCGCCGACGTTGAAGCCACCGGTCCACGACGTCTTGCCGTCAACCACCACGATCTTGCGGTGCAGGTGGTAGTTGATCCGGTACCGGGTAATCATGTTGCGCGAAGTGACGAAGGGCAGCACCTGACCGCCCACTTGACTCAACTGGTCGAACCAGGTCTTGGTTGCGCCCATTGATCCCCATGCGTCGTAGAGCAGGCGCACGTGCACGCCCTCCTTGGCCTTTTTGATCAGCAGGTCGAGGAACTCGTTGCCAATCTGGTCGTTGTAAAAAGTATAGAATTCAACGTTGACGGTTTGGCGCGCGTTTTTTACGTCGCGCATCATGTCCTTAAACATGGGTTCGCCGTCGGTGTACAGCTTGACGTGGTTGTTCTTGCTCAGGGGACTTTCGCCGTTGTGGTCAAAAAAGTGGACGACCATCTTGGCCTTGTTCGAGGTGTCAGCGGAACTGATCTTCTTGGGTGCCTTCGTAATCGACTTTTGCACGTTGCGCAGGCCGATGTGGTGCTGCTTGTTGATTGCGAAAATGTTTTCCTGGGAGATTCCCCGCCCGAAGAAGCCGTATAGAACAAGACCGAGAACGGGCAATACCAGCAGTATGATCAGCCACGCCCACGTGGTTGAAACAGACCGCCGCCGGTGAAAGACGATGTAAAAGGCCAGGATGGTGTTGGTAATGATGATAATACGAATGATGTCGTGAAGCAGAATCACGTAGTTCCTCCAGAATTTAAAGAAATTGACTAGTTTATTTTTTGAGCCCGATAAATTTGTTGATGATGTCAATCACGAAGGGATTGTCATGCATCCAGCTGTGCTCGGCGTACTTCTTGCCGCGGACCTCGACTTCGTGGTAGGACGTGGCAAGAGGTGCTAGAATGTAGCGGATGCTTTTGGCGGAAATGACGGAGATGAACTTGTCGCTGTTGGTGTTGTCCAAAACGTTGCCGTAGATGTTCAAAACGGCAATATGGGGGTTGAACCGCTTGCGGTGAAGCAGCAGGTAAAGGTAGTGCAAGTCGATCACGTTCGGGCGACCCTTGTGGTTGAAGCCGTTGACGTTGGGGATGTCGCCCATGTAGGTAACACCGTCGAAGGGCCCGGCAATGAACGCGCACCGGGTCAGGCGCGGGAAATTTTTCTTGTGCGCGGTGCGCATCTCGGTACGGACCACGCAGGGACAGGCCAGCGAGTGGGCGACCGCCGCGTAGCGCTTAAAGTGGTAACGCTGGGCCAAGAAGGGCAGGATAAAGCGCAGGTAGTAGTCGATGGCATAGACGCCCACCAGGCGCTGCCGGAAGACCACTTGCACAATCGGACTGGCATCGCCCGTCCAAGTACCCTCGAGCTTGAAGTTGCCCAAGAGGTCGGCCGTCACCTTGAGGTAGCGCGTTTCGCCCTTGTCCTTCAGGGCCTTCCTAATCATGGCGTTGGTCGTGTAGTCGCCGCCGCGGAAGCCGTGGAAGTAGATGATAGGCACCTGCTCGAAGTCGCCCTTTTTGTTCTCAACGGCGGCTGTGTCCTCAATTTGCCTCTTGTGCAGGTGCAAAAACAGGCGACCGGGGGCGATTGTCGCAAGCGCAGCGAGAAAAAGCATGTTGAACCGGCTAGGCTCTTCTGCTAAATTATGTTTGCGGTTCTTTTCCGCTTCTTCTTTATATTTTTTGGTATTGAAAAACATCATCCCACCCTGTAATCAAAACTACTATTATTTTAACATTGACGAGGACTTTTAGTGATGGAGGAACACATGAAATTTTATGCAGTAAAAAAGGGCCGGCAGCCGGGCGTTTATCGCACCTGGGCGGCGGCTAAGGAGCAGGTTGACGGGTTTGCAGGTGCCGAGTACAAGTCGTTTGCACAAATAACGGACGCAACCGACTACCTCAACTGGGACCAAAAGCAGATTAAGCAGGTCTTCCAGGAGGGCGAGAATGACCTGGAGCAGGCAATTGCTAAAATCAAGCACGCAAGCCGCACGGTTAAAAAGACCACCGCTCCGGCGGCTAACGGGGCGGCGGCTTCTGACGCTGATTTGGACGGGGATTATTTTGCAACCATCTATACTGATGGCGGCACCCGCAATACGGGCAACTACAAGGGCGGCCACGTGCGCGCGACCGACAAGGCGGCCTGGGCGTACCTGATTGAGTGGCAGGACCACGGCCATAAGCAGACGGCTTACGATTCAAACGGTGAAATGGGGGCGACCAACAACAGGATGGAGCTGACCGCCCTGATTGAAGCGCTGAAAAAGTTGCTGGAACTAGGCTTTAACCAGCGGCCGCTACTATTCGTGCTCGACTCGCAGTACGTCTTGAACCCGATCACCAAGGGCTGGCTCAGGGGCTGGAAGAAGCGCGGCTGGAAGAAAAGCACCCCAGGTGCAATTGCTAACCTGGGGTGCTGGCAGGAACTGGATCAGCTATTGAGTCAGTTCACCAAGCCTAAATTTGAATGGACCAAGGGGCACGCCGACAACCGTGGAAACGAGTTCGTTGACCATACCCTGAACAAGTTCATGGACCAAATGTAGCCTAGCAGCGAGCGATAACGGCTACGCCGCCGAAGAGGTGGCTGAAGAAGTCGCTAATGCTTTGCCAAACTTGTTCAAGCCAGTTGCGGTTTTCCTGCGTGTTGATCTTGTCGAAGATGCCCTTGGCGTTCTTTTCGATGTTTTTGGAAAGGGCAGCGGCCTGGTCCTTGAAACTATTGTTTTTCAGGGCACCGGAGTCACGGATTTTAATCATGACGTTGACGATCTGCTGCTTCTGGTTGTTGTTGATGACGTCGCCCAGGTGGTTGATGTTAATCTGGTTGTTGACGATATCGTGAATCTGGCTGTCGGAAATATTGTTGCCGATTTTGCCCATTTCTTGTTTGCTGCCGGCAACGGCGTTATTTAACTGTGCGTCGGTGTAGCCGTCTTTGTCCTTGTTTTCCTTGGTAATCTTACTGAGGGTGCCCATTTCGTCCTGGGCGGCGTTGACCTGATCCTGGTTCAGGTTAGTGCCCGTCTTGCCGTAAGCGGCGTAAACCCCAGCCAGGGCACCGGAACCGTCAATCGGGACGGCACTAGTGACGTAAATGTTGGCGTCGGCAATCCCGGCGGTCAGTGCGGCATTCTTGTACTGGTTGGCGGTGATCGTGGTGATGTTGTTGCGGCCCTGGTAATCCAGGATCTGAACGTTGATACCGTTGCCTGTTGCCGTTTTTTGGATCATTGCGCTGGACCAGACGCCAGAAGTGGTAGTGAAGTTGGCGCCGGAGGGGTTGAGGTACTTGACCAGGTCGCTGCCGTCGATGGTAATCGACTGGTAGCTGCCGCCATTGAGGGGGGCGCTCAGCGTCTTGAGCGTGCCCTCCTTCTGCGCCGGGGTCAGTGACGTCCCGAGGCAGATAACGGGGAGGTCATCGGCGTGGGCCGATTGCGCTGAGGCGCTCATGCCCATAACACTGCAAAACAACGTAATAGTAATAGCTAAAATTAATTTTAGCTGTTTCATAATTAATCAGCTCCTTTTTAATGTCCTAATTATACTAAAAGCAAATTATAAAAGGGTAAATTAAAGGTTACGGCTGGTTAGTTTACGTTATTTTTAATAATTAGATGTTATAATTAAAGGCAACAAAGGAGGGGTGCTATGATTCAGCAACCTGAACTAACCGTCATCATGCCAGTCTACAACGTTGGGAAGTACCTGGCCCGTGCGTTGGACCACCTGGCCCGGCAGGACAACCCGAACTTCAAGCTATTGATTGTCAATGATGGTTCAACGGATAATACGGAAAAGATCGCGCAGAGCTACCGCAGCCGTTTCCGTTATATGAGGATTATCAATAAGCCCAACGGTGGCCTGTCCGATGCGCGCAACGTCGGTATCGACTACGTTGACACACCGTATTTTACCTTTCATGACGGCGACGATTGGGTCGATCCCGGCTACACGGACTTCTTCGTGCGGGCCTTTCACGAGCACCCGGACGCTGCGATGGTTGCGTGCGGCTTTTGGCTCGACTATGAGAATAAGCGTGGGTCTGTTCCCGCTGCTAAAAAGACGGTGCGTGGGATGAAGGGCAAGTTTAGGTGCTACCAGCTCATCTGCAACCCGTTGGGGTCGCTGTTTGACAACCACGCTTTTGCCACCGCGGTCAAGGGCTATACGTGGAACAAGGGCTACAAGATTTCTGTTGTCCGGCGCCAGCACATGTACTTTATGGAAAACCTGGCCTTCATGGAGGACCAGATTTTTAACGTGCAGTACCTGGCTGCCACCACAGGCTTTTACTGTGACAGCCGGCCGCTATATCATTACTGGCAGCGCAAGGACAGCATGGTCCATAACTTTAATTTCAAGATGATCCCTGACAATTTCAAGGCCAACTACATCGTGCTCAAGATCATTGCGCGGGATCTATGGCAAGAGCACAAGAAGCAAGGCGTTTCTAAGGAGAAGCTGGCCGAGATCACGGAGAGGAATCAGCGATGAGGGAAAAAGTTAACGGCAATGAACTTTACTATAGCAAGCTAGGCAAGGGCGCACCGCTCCTGCTTTTGCACGGACACCACCTGGATGGTGGGATGTTTGACAAGATTATCGCGCCGCTGGCCCTCTACTACACGGTCTACGTGCTCGACATGCGCGGCCACGGCCTCAGCGCAGGCGAAAGCGCCACGCACTACCAAACGGAAGTGAAGGATCTGGCGGCCTTCATCAGGCAGGTTGACATCAGGGGCTGCTACTGCTTCGGCTTTGATGCAGGCGGATTGCTTGCGATGATGCTGGCCAGCCAGGACCAGCACGTGTTTAAAAAGCTGATGGTGGCCGGCGTCTTTGTTAACGGCAACGGCATTAGGCCCTACCACTACTTGACCGAGGGGGTCTTGCGCTTTTTGCAGATGAACCGGGACAGTCAGGTGGAATTGACCGAGAGCTTCATGTCGGTTGATAGTCTGCGGTCAATTACGGTTCCCACCTACTGCGTTGTCGGTGAAAAAGACTGGGTCAAGGTGGAACACGTTCGCTGGTACAGCCAGATTATTCCCCACGGCCAGCTTTTGGTGATGCCGCGCCAAAAGCACGACAGCTACGCGGTCAGCAGCTACAAGCTGCTGAATTTAATGGAAGAATTCTTCAAATGATTTTGGACTAAGCCGGCGTTTCAGAGAATATAGAGTAATAGTTATGACCCTGCACGGAATTTCTCCGTGTTTTTTTATGTGATTCTGTCCTTTTCTAAACATTAGTGTCATTTTTTGTTTATAATAGAATAAAAAGATTGTATTTTTGATAAAGAGGTAGCTATGAACAAGGAAGAGATTCTGCAGTTATTGCATCCAATGAAGCTAATTGGGTTGAGCGGCAATCCCGCATTGAATGAGAAAATTGCCAGCATTTTGAAAAAGCCGCTGATTGAGACTGCGGTACAGCACTTCAGCGACGGTGAGATTCAGGTTAACATCGGCGAGAGCGTCAGGGGCTGCGATGTCTTCGTCATCCAATCAATTCAGGACCCCGTGAATGAAAACTTTATGGAGCTGGAGATTGTGCTGGACGCGCTGCACCGGGCATCGGCCCACCGGATTAACGTCGTTGTGCCCTACCTGGCCTACTCGCGTTCCGATACCAAGACGCGGTCGCGTGAACCGATCACGGGCAAATTGGTTGCCAATTTGCTGCAGATTACCGGGATGGACCACCTGATTGTGTTGGACCTGCACGCGGCGCAGATTCAGGGCTTCTACAACGTGCCGGTCGACCACCTGCACGCGCTGCCGATCTTGGCCCGGTACTTCCTCGACAACGGGATTGCGACCAAGGAAGACGACAACGTTGTTGTCGTTTCGCCGGACCACTCCGGCGCCAAGCTTGCCCGCGACTTCGGGCAGTACTTCAACGCCCCGATTGCAATCGTTGACCAGCGCCGGGCACGCTATGATGCCAACGTCCACGACATGATTGGCAACGTCAAGGACAAGATTTGCATCATTGTCGATGACCTGATCGATACTGGGTCACGCATCTCTTCTTCAACCAAGTCGGTCCTGGCTGCCGGTGCTAAGAAAGTTTATGTTGCCTCAACGCATGCGCTATTATCCCAGAACGCAACCGAGGTTCTGAACGAACTGCCAGTCGAACAAATTGTGGTTACGGACACGATCAAGCACAGCCACTATCCGGACAGAATGGTGCGGATTTCGGTTGATTTGCTCCTGGCCCGGGGAATCAATTACGTCTACAATGATCGTTCTATGCATCTGCTGAGTGAAAGCGACCTAATATAAGTTAATTGAAGGAACCTAAGCTTTACTTCCTTGAAGTGGATGACTATTGCCTGTATGTGGGGTCACTTCAGTATATTATTGTTTATTTGTTGGGTATTATTGGTATAATAAATAAGCAAATATAGAAAATGGAGAAACTTATATGGCACGACGAAAAAATTATAAGAGAAGAAGAATCATTTTAAACAACACGCTTCACCTAATTCGCGAAAATGGGATGGATAATGTTTCATTTCAAATGATTGCTGAGAAATCAGGAATTTCCAAATCTCTCCTCCAGTCATATTACCCACATAAAGCCAAGCTGATTGATGATGTGGTCCGCAACATCCTCAACACACTGGACGAACAGGTTAGGAAGGCACACTATGCCGGTGACGAAAACGTTTGTGCATGTGCCAAGGCCTTTATCTACACCATTGCAATGCTGGGGATTTATGATCGGGGCCTTAAGCGCATCATCAACGAAGTTTTCAGCAGCAACGACACCCTTGACAATTGGAGCACGATGCTCAATGATTGGGTGAGGGAAAACAAGATTTTCGACGCAAATACTTTTAACCCCCAAGAGGTTCAGTACGGGATTGCTTTTATAGTAACTGGCGTCGGCCGGCTATACTATGACAGCAAGGGCTTCAACCTGTCTGCGGAACAGATGGCGGATTATGCTACCAGCTCTTTGATGTTTAGCTTTTTGCACTGCACGCCTGATCAGATAGACGAGGCGCTCAAGATCGGACATGAGATTATTGCGTCCGCCGATATTGAGGAGATTCATCATGCAATCGATACGATGTTTGATGAAGGCAAAGACATCGTCTGTTAGGAAGGATTAATATGGCAAGTGGCCTAAGGGAAAACTCGCGTAAGGTGAATCAAGAACAAAGCGGCCAATACAAAAAGGTACTGGCCTTTGTTATTTTTCTGCTTGTTACCTTAACCATAAGTACCGTTACCTTCCTCAACCCCTTCTTCATGAAGGGGCAGATCAGGACCAGCAACAACGAAGCCGTTGTCGTCAGGCAGGTCAATAAGCACTTCGATGTTCTGGCGGCCACGCTCGGTGCCAACAAAAACGGGAACCCCAACCTGCTCACGAATAAGCAGACGCAGCCAATTGCTGATCATATTATTGATTACACGCTTGTGCCCTGGGTTAAGTTCAGCAACATGAACCTAGCTAAGCAGATCCTGCACGATATTGATTTGAACATTGATGCGGGTTCCTCGAGTGACGCGCAGCTGGTGCAGGAGAAGCTGAAAAAGCGGGGAGTCAGCGCACCGTACGACGTAATTGACGCCTTCAACCTGAACACGATTACCGTTGGAAGCAATATTGCCTTTGTGCTGTTGCTCATTAATATTGCGGTGGTTGTGATGGCGGTCATCAGCTTGCGGTCAATTATCGATGAGATGAGGGTGGCAATGGCTTCTAAAAAACTGGCGCACGAGGTCACGGCGGCCGGGATGTGGGCTGGTTTTTGGATAATACTGCTTGCGGGGATGATGGCCTTGGTTCCGGTTGTCTTCAACGTCGAGAACCTGGCGCTTTTTGGCTACACGCTTGAGATTGCCAGCAGCATCTTTCTGGACTTTGTGGTAGCAGGCGTAATTCTTTACGTCCTGAGTGCAATCCCGTGGGAAATCACCTCGCCTAACAATTAAGGCGGGCTATGGCGGGCGCGTGCTGCATGTTCGTTAAACGTTAAAGGAGATAACATGAAAATTTATTTTGCCAATGCGTTGTTTTCGCAGGCGGAGATTAATTACAATGCCCACCTGGCAGGCCAAATCCGGCAGCTGGACGCTTCCATTGACTTGTACCTGCCCCAGGAAAATGATGCAATCAATGACAAGCAGGCCTACGCCGATTCCAAGATGATTGCACGGGCCGATACGGCCAAGCTGCTTGCAAGTGACCTAATGGTGGCGATTCTTGATGGCAATAGCATTGACAACGGCGTTGCCAGTGAGATTGGCGTAGCCTACGCAAAGCATATTCCGGTTGTAGGGCTGTATACGGATACGCGCCAGCAGGGCAGCGACAACAAGAAGAAGCTGCAGGCCCTAGGTCAGATTGCCGAGAACCAGTTCCACTATCTAAACCTGTACACCACTGGGCTGATCAAGTTGAACGGTATTATCGTTAATAATGAGGCCGATCTGTTGAAGGCGGTGGCCGCTTACTTGAAGTAGCAGGCTGGCGCGCGGCTGAGGGGCCTCTTCTGTAATTACACCGCAAAAGTCAACTTCTTTTGCGGTGTTTTGCTATTCTGGATCTGGGCCAGGGTGTTTGGAAGAGATTGCCGTGCGGTCGTTTATTTTAGGGTGGAAGGACTGGCAAAATTGTGGCTGTAAACCAAAAAATACCAAAAGCGAATAATGTGTCCGTTAAACTAATCAGCAACTTGGATGATTGGCAGGGGTCAACCGGTCCGGTAGACCGTGATCTGCGGCAGGTCGTTGTGCAGAAAAGCTGCATTGTCGGCAAACGTATCTACGCTCTGCAGCATGTGGCGGATGCCACGCTTGTTTACCGTGGTCAAAGCGGCTACAATGCGTCGTTCAATAAATTATTGCCGGTTCTGCACCTGACGGGGAGCGCGGGCGGACACACCCAGACGTTTGAGTATGCGGGCCGACCTGGTCAATGGTTTGTGGGGACCAAGCCGAATGACCTGAATAATAACTGGTCAAGCTGGTCCAAGCAGATTGCCCGCACCCGTATACCCCGCCACAGGCCGATTGCACAAAACACGAGGGTGAGGCCGCGCCTGGCTAACCTGAATCATGCGGGCAGCAGCCTGGGCATCGGCTGTGCGGGCCAGCAGCTCGCTCGCGTCGAGGCTGCCGTTTCGCCGGATGGCCGCTACTTTCTGGTTGCCTACGGCGACAGCGACTATACCGGCTACTTTGCCCTCTATCATTTGGCTGCCATTAACGAGGCACTGGACCACGCGTTGGCAGCGACCGGCTACGTGGATATTGCCACCGTTGAATGCTTGCAGGCTTTTAAGATTCCGCACTTGTCCGGAAAAACGGGCGAGGTGGGGTCCCTTCAGGGGTTTGCCATTGGCGGCAATCGCGGGGCAAGCGGTGCAGGGGGACTCAGCGTGTACGTTTCCAGCCAGTTTGCGAGTGATACCGCGGGCGCTGACCGCAAGGTCATCAAGATTCCCTGGGGCGCAGCCCGCCCGGACAGCTGGGAACTGGTCGACCTCACAGCCGCGCCGCTTGATTTTCCGGGCTACTACAGCGAGCTGGAGGGCATCCAGTTAATCGCAGCCAATGACGTGTACCTGACGGTTGCATACCACGACAAAAATAATAAAAAGACCTACATGAACAAGGTGTACGAGGTCACGTGGCATTAGTCTGGACAAGCCTGGCTTAAGCGCAAAAAGGGGGTGAGAAGTTGATTCTCACCCCCTTTTTTAATTGCTCTTAGTGAATCTGGGGCTGCAAATTCTTGTTTTTAAAGATTGTGACCAGGTTTTTCAGGACCGGTGGCATCTTTTTCTCGTGCCTGGTAGCAATAAAGAAGACCAGGTTGATGAGGCTGCTGTCGAGGGGCAGCAGGTTGATCGGGGTCTGGGTGATCCGCTTGATGATGCTGGCTGAAGAGATGGTCAGCCCGATGCCGTGAATGGCCAGGTTGGTGGCCGTAATGACGCTCTGTGATTCCAGCACGATGTTTTCCTCAAGGCGCAGCCGCTGAAACATGCCGTTCACCTGGTGCCTAATCGCGGATCCGGGCGTGCTTAAAACAAGGGGCTCCTGCAAAAGTTCCTTGAGGTTGATTTCGCCTGGTTTAAGAATGAACCTGCCCTCCTGATAGTAGGGCGATGTCGGTGAGATTACCACGTAGTAGCGTTCACCGCCATTGATGACTACGTCGAGGCTGGAATTGATTGCCTCGGGCGTCTGGCCGATGTAGCAGTCAATGTCACCGTTCAGCAGGCGCTTCTCACTCTCGCGCGGAAAGTCCTCTACGAGCTGGATCCTAACGGTTGGATTCGTCCTTAAAAAAGGGGGCAGGATTTCCGGCAGCAGGTAGGTGCCGAGACTTTCCAAGATGCCGATACGGACAATCTGCTTTTCGGGGTTGGTGTAGGAGGCCAGGCGCCGGGCGAGCTGCTGCTTGTCGTAAGAAATACTCTCGAGGTAGTGGTAGTAAATCAGACCTGCCGGTGTTAGGGTGTAGGGCAGCTTAGCGCGCTCGATTATTTTGACGCCCAGGTTCTTTTCAATCCGACCGACTAGCTGGGTCAAGTAGGGCTGCGAGATGTACAGTTCCTTTGCCGCCTTGGTAAAGGAGCTGTTTTTGAGGAGCACGTCCAGCAGGTGCTGCAATTCTTCCGGGTTGTTCATGATAGTTACCCACCTTTAAATTGACTGTGATTCTTAAGGGACAGTTATATTTTACCGCTTTGGGAATACAAAAAACCGGTAATTCCACGTTGTTTTGCGTGGCGATTACCAGTTTGTTGGGTTAGATTAGCTGAATTAAGCGTGCGTGGGCGCGCCCAAAACGGCGGTGGCAGTCTTGGTACCAATCCAAACGGCAATGAAGGATGCTGCGTATGAAATGATGAAGAAGATCAGCCAATCGTGCAGGCAGCCGTTGACCCAAGTCTGCATTCTAGCAGCTTGGGGAATGGCCGGGTTGTAGAAGATGCTCTGCCCGCTGCAAACGAGGGTGTTGAACGTGTTTAAAATTGCGGAGGGGATGATTGCCTGAACCAGCTTGAAGGCGGTTGTGCCCTTTTTTAGGCCGAACATGCCGGCAAATTTGTCGCCCCAGTTATTGTAGGGGATAAACAAGCTAACGACGAAGACAATGAAGAATATCTCACCCCACAGCTTGAAAATCACGGTCCAGGTCAATCCTAAGCGGTCAACCAGGGCTACGGCAACTGCCATGATGAAGCCCATAACGAGCGCTAAGACGGCGGTAATAATGGTGCCAAAGTGGCTTTTTAAAAACATGTCTTTTCTCCTTGCCTAGTGTTACTGAGCGGATGCGCCACTGGTCGCGTCTGCAGTCGGAATTTCGGCACAAGCCGTGTTAGCAGCGATGCGGCCAAAGGTGAAGATGTCGGCGAGACTGTTGCCGCCTAAACGGTTGCCCGCGTGCAGACCACCGGCATTTTCACCCGCGGAGTAGAGGCCGGCAATGGCCTGGCCGTTCTTGTTCAAAACGTGCGCCTTGGTGTCGATTGCTAAACCGCCCATCGTGTGGTGGATGGCCGGCTTGCGCGGCGTTGCATAGAACGGTGCGACTTCACACTTGAGGCCGAAGACGTTTTTGTGAAATTCAGGGTCTTCGCCGCGATCGACGTCCTCGTTGTAGGTTTTGATTGTCTGCACGAGGGCCGCCGGATCCATGCCGGTCTTCTGGGCAAGCTCCTCCAGCGTGTCGGCTTTGAATAGGGTGCCGGCCTTGACCTGGGCATCGATTGATTCCTGCGTTGTGTTGTAGGCTGTTGCCTTAATCTTGTCGTCGGCGATTAGGTAGAACAGACCGCCGTTGTCAATCGCCGCCTTGGCCAGCGTGTCCCGCTCGGCAAATTCGTTGACGAAGCGCTTGCCCTTTTGGTTGACCATGATAAAGTTGGCGGGCGGTGTCTGCAGGCCCGTGAATAATTCGCCGGTCTTAGGGTCGGATACCGGCATTAGCTGGATAAAGCCCATTCCGAACAAGTCGGCGTCTGCCTCAAGTCCTAGCCGGATGCCGTCGCCCGTGATTGCCGGTGAGTTGGTGGTGGCAATGTCATCATCAATGTGTTCCCAGTAGGCGTTGTACTTCTGCACCATCTTGGTGTTGGCGCCAAAGCCACCGGCCGTTAGGATAACCGCCTTGGCGTTAACGGTTAGCCTGCTGCCGTCCACGCGTTCAGCCACAACGCCGCAAACCTGATTATCCTTGATGATTAGGTGCTTGACGGTTGCTTCAAGGTAAGGCTTGACGCCGTGTGCCTTTACCCAGTTGCCCAAAATGTGGATGAAGGCGTAGCCCATTGGTTCAACCGGCTTGTGACCGCGGCGCCACAGGGCTCCGACCGGTTCGGTTACTTCACTGGTATCAAACTTGACGCCCAGGTCGGTCAGCCACTTAACCGAATTCAGGGAGTTGGTCACCAGTTCGTGCACCAGTTCGTACTTGCCATGAATCTCGTTGCCACTGAGGTCGGTTCGCTTGCCCCCGAGATAAGTTTGAATTTCATGCAGGAGGGTGGAGTCAAACAGGTGGCTGGCACCGGAATCAACGTATTCCTTAATTTGCGCCTGCAATTTTTTGAAGTCGTCTTGGTATTCCGAATCAATCTCGTCAAGCGGGGTGGCCGCCAGGTCTTCTAGCGTTTCTTTTTCACCCGGGAGGGCATCGAAGCGGTTCTGCCATTCGGGGTCGGCCGCGTTTAATGGACCACCGGCACGGCTGGTGTTGCCGCCGATTTGGGGAAATTTTTCCAGCAGGGCCACTTTTTTGCCCTGTTGAACGGAACGAACGGTGGCAGCTAGACCGGCACCACCCGCACCGACCACGGCCACGTCAACGGTAATTTCCTCATCCCGCCTTTGTGCAACTGCGGGCTTGGCCCGCTTTTTCCATTCGGCCGCGTCGCCGCCGGCCAGGGCAATGGCTTCGGCCACCCCATCAACGACGCCGTGACTGGAGATCGTCGCACCGCTGACGGCATCGACGTTCAGCGTCTGGCCTGCGATAATTTCCTGGGGCAGACGGTTGAAGACTTCATCAGCCACGCCTTTGGTTTCGGTTGACGAATCTACCTGGATGCTTAAAATCTTGTTGTCGCTGATTTCAACGGTCATGGGCATGGCTTCGGAGCCGTGTCCCTGCGCCTTAACGTTGTATTTTCCGTTCTTCATGTTCATATTTAATAACCTCTTTTTGTCACTAATACCTTAATTAATTCTGAATTTAGGATAACGCTTGCATGTGGGCTGCATCAAATAGTTTTTTTGCAATTTATCCATAGCAATTTTGCTATAAGTGGCAAAACAACCAGCTGGGGAACGTTGCGGACATGCGCGTTTTTAGGCACATGGTTTCCCGGCTTAGTGGTGTCCGGCTCAGGCGGTATAATCAAATCGCTATTAACCGGCACGCAGCCTAGGGGCCTTGGGATTCTTGTGCTGTTTGTGAAAAAAGGCTGCCTTAAACATGGCAGGTGCTTTATTAGGCTGTTTTTGGTTTTTATAAGGCAGCGGGAAATATTTCCTAAAAATCGCCTAATTCTTAATTATTTCGCCATTTATTGCCGTATAATGAAAAAGTTAGAAATAATAATTAAGAGGTAAAAACAATGACGAAGAAAACACAGGTCGGTCTTATTTTTGGTGGCAACTCATCAGAGTATGAAGTTTCAATCATGTCGGGGCACAACATCTACAATGCGATTGACAAGCAGAGGTTCGATGTTCACCCCATCTGGGTTACAAACTCGGGCTACATCGCCAGTGAAGAGGATGCGTTCAAGGTTCTTGACAACCCCCATTATGTGGTTGAAAATCCGCACAAGGCGGCCAACCTGTCTAACTTAATCGAGCTGGCCAGCCTGCCCGAAATCGATGTTTTCTTCCCTATTGTGCACGGCAATCTGGGTGAGGATGGCGGCCTGCAGGGCCTGTTCCGCGTATTGGACAAGCCGTTTGTCGGCGATGATGTGCTGGCGGCCGCAGTAACGATGGACAAGGAGTTCACCAAGATTTTAGCCCAGCATGCCGGCGTCCCGGTGGCCGACTGGATCGCCATCAAGCGCTTTGAGTACGAGGACGATAAGAATGACAAGCATGACTATGCGGCCGTCAGCGCCAAGCTGGGCGGCGATTTGTTCGTGAAGCCGTCCAACCAGGGGTCCTCTGTCGGCGTGCACCACGTGACCAATGCGCAGGAGTACGCGGCTGCACTGGCCGATGCGTTTAGGTATGACGACAAGGTATTAGTGGAAGAGACGATCCACGGCACCGAGGTTGAGACGGCGGTATTGGGCAACGACCAGCCGCTTGTCTCCGGCGTCGGTCAGATCATCAACGCTGCGGGCACCTTTTACAGCTACGCCAACAAGTATGATGAGAATTCGACCACAACCCTGCAGATTCCGGCCGCGCTGCCAGCCGCAATTGTAGAAAAGGTCCGGGCCAACGCGCTGAAAGTCTACCAGATAACCGAATGCAGCGGTCTGGCCCGGATTGATTCGACGCTGCGGGAAAGCGACCAGCAGGTGATTTTGACCGAGGTTAACGCCTTGCCGGGCTTTACCAACATCAGCATGTACCCCAAGTTGTTTGAAGATGCGGGCATCTCATACACCGACCTCATTACGCGCCTCATCGACCTCGGGTTAGAGCGTTATGACCACAAGAAGACGCTGCTGCACAAGCTAGGCTGATTAATCTATGAAGGAGTAATACGTCATGACCAGTGATAAGCATAACTTTGAAGAACTAATGGCGCCGGCGGCGACGGCCAAGGAACTGCACATCAGCGTTGCAACCTTGCGCAAGTATTCGCTGATCGTCGAGCGCGTCACGAACAAGTCGGATTATTACGCCAGGTCCAAGCAGAAGGCGCGGCTCTACAGCAAGCAGGACATCCAGGACCTGAAGGATTTTCACCGCTTGGCCCAAAGCAACGGGTTGACCCTGCAGGACGCAGCCCAGCAGGTTTTTGCCGTGAGCGAGCAAAAAGAAGATACTCTCGCTGATAATGAAGAAAAGCAGGAAATGATGTCCACGCCGCAGATGATGAAGCTATTTAATGGCCTGCAGCAGACGATCGGCCAGCAGAACGCGGCACTTGAAAGCCTGCAGGAGCAATTGAATCGAATTGAGGAACAGAACGAGACGCTGCTGGCAAAGCAGGCGCAATCCGAAGGGGCGGTCGGCAAGGAAGAAGACTTTGCCGCCTTGCCCGATATCTCAGGCATTGTGACGGATGAAGACGATACAAATGGTGGTATCCAGGACGAGCATGCCCCTGGTGCAGGCCGTCCGGTAACCACGGCCGAAAAGCGGGCGCAGGTCCTGCATGATGAACAGAAGTCGAGCGCGCAGCTGCACGAGGAGATTTTGGCCAAGGCCAAGGAAAATGCGCAGAAGCAGGCCGCGGCCGGTGCCCACCGCACGCTTGAGGACATGCAGGTGGAGCCGGAGAAGAAGCACTGGTGGCAGCGCTTCATCAACATGTAGCCGGTTAAAAACGACGTGGCGGGCAATGGCCGGTTTTCATAATATTAAATTTTGGCAATTTAGGTTAATCCGGGAAGTCTAAGACGCAGATTTGGGGTAAAGTAAACCAATATAGAATAGGACGGATGATATTGAAGAAAAGCAAACGACGATACTGGTTTGCGGCGGTGGCAGCTGTATTGGGGCTGGCCTTGACGGCCTGTGTCTATTTTGCTAGCGGCATTTACTCCAAAAACGACGTGGCCGTGATTACGGACGCCACGATTAAAGACACGCTGGTGGAGAAGAGCCGGGATGTGTATGACAACAAGGACGAGACCAGGAAGCAGGTCCTGCACCTGCGGGTCTTGTCCGGAAAACACAGGGGCCAGCGATACACCACGACGAATCTGTATTATCCGTCCCAGATGGTGACCCAGAAGTATCGTGCGGGTCAACGGCTATTTGTCAATGTCAGGAAGGGCGAGCCGGCGATTCAGGGCCCCAAGAGGGACTGGGTGCTGGTCCTTGCCCTTACTGTGATGGTGGTGCTGATGGTTGTGGCTGCCGGCAGAAAGGCGCTGGGGCTGATTGCCTCGATGACGCTGAGCTGGCTGCTCTTCTACCTCGTCATCACGCTTGACATCAAATTGAACGGGTCCCACATCGTGCTGCTCTTCGGGCTTGCCGACGTGGTCTTCTCCTTTTTCAGTTTGCTCGTTGTCCAGGGCCTTAACCGCAAGATGCTGGCAACGTGGCTGGCCACCCTGCTGGGTGTCTTCGTCTCGTTTGCAATCTGCTACCTGATCATGCATCTGACCGGCGAGTCGGAGATCAAGTACGAAACCGGCGACTACGCTACGCAGGATCCGCGCGGAATATTTCTTGCCCAGACGCTGCTGGGGATTCTGGGGGCCGTCATGGACGAGGCGACCGACATCATTTCCAGTCTGTACGAACTGATTCAAACCAAAACCGGCCTGACGGCCGGGCAGCTGATTGAAAGTGGGCGGACGATGGGTCAGGAGATTATGGGGCCGCTCATCAACGTCCTCGTCCTGATCTTCATGTCCGAGGCCCTGCCGGAAACAATCATTTACCTGCGCGACAACAATACCCTGCGGTCGACGTTCGGCTTTACGCTGTCGCTGGGCGTCACGCAGAGCGTAATTTCCGCAATCGGGATTGTTTTGACCGTCGTTTTTGCGACGGGCTGCAGTCTGCTGCTTCTGGAAGACAAAAATGGGAAGATGGGTAAACAAAAGTGAGCACATTAATGGCCCTCATCATCGTCCTGGCACTCTTAATGACGGTAATCGGTGGCGAAACGGGCATCCGCAGCTTCTTCAGCGTCCTGATCAATACGCTGCTCTTGATTCTATTGGCAATTTTTATTTCGTGGGGCATCAGCATCCCGATCCTCATCCTGATTTTTATTCCGCTAAAATTGGTGACCATCATCTTTTTGGGTACGCACGATTACCGGGTGGCGAAGAATTCGTTTTGCGCCGCACTCTGGGTATGCCTGATCATGAGCGTCCTGATCGGAGCCTTTGAGTGGCTGGCGCAGGCCGCGGGCATGGGACCGGAGGCCGGCGAGCTGCTGGTGGGCCTGTCGCAGATGCCGGGGCTAAACTACCCGCTCATTGCGGTCGCCGTGGCCATTTTTTCAACGCTCGGCGCGGTCGCAGAGGCCGCAGTCGCCATGAGTTCGGGCCTGTTTGAAATAAAAAAGCATAATCCTGCGATTACACGGGGCGAGCTGCAGGCCAGCGGCGCCAAGATTGGCAATGATGTCCTGGGGACGGCCATGAATACCATCCTGTTTGGGATGTTTGGCAGTTTTTTGGCGCTGTTCTTATGGTACATCCGCCTGAATTATACTTTGGGCGAGGTTCTAAACGAAAAAATGTTTGTCAACGAGGCGCTGATCATAATGTATTCGCTGATTGGCGTACTGGTGGCAGTCCCCTTGACAACGGTTTTTTTGGTACAAG
Organism: Lactobacillus sp. CA30L; assembly: GCF_059900845.1. Classification (NCBI taxonomy): domain Bacteria; kingdom Bacillati; phylum Bacillota; class Bacilli; order Lactobacillales; family Lactobacillaceae; genus Lactobacillus; species Lactobacillus sp. CA30L. Next base: position 150,573 of record NZ_JBWXGB010000004.1, on the reverse strand, counting down.
GCATGACAAAACGTAAACATGGGGTAAAAAAATGAAGACAGAAGATTTAACTTTAACTAACTTTAACGGGCGGAAATTCCGGGTGCACACGTATATGCTGGCACCAATTGGGGACCTGGCAAGCCCCCTGCACCCGCTCGCAATCGTGATTCCTGGAGGCAGCTTCGACCACCTGTCCAAGCGCGAAGGCGAACCGGTCGCATTGGCCTTTAACAACTGCGGCTTTAACAGCGTTGTGATGGAGTACAACCTGGTCCAGGACGAAGGCGATATTTATCCTGATGCCGGTCTGGATGTTTTAACGACGGTCAGGTACTTCCGCACGCACGCGGATGAGTACCAGATTGATCCGGAAAAAGTGGTTACCGCTGGCTTTTCGGCGGGCGGCCACGTGGTCAGCTTTGCCAACAGCATGGCCAACGCCGCTGATTATCAAACGCAGTTTGATTTTAAAAGTGAGGCGGTTCTGCCCAACAAGACTATTTTGGGCTACCCGCTGATTAACCTGGCCAAGATTGGCTTTGACGTTCCCGCAGGCGAGGAAGATATGGTGCCCACGGATGAATTTGTCAAAAACAGTTCCTTGGGCGTGACGGCCCAGACGCCAGCCACCTTTATTTTTCACGCCTGGGATGATCCGGTGGTCCTGGTGACCAACACGCTGGAATATGCCGCTGCCCTGCAGAAGAGCAAGGTGCCGTGTGAAATTCATATTTTCAACCGCGGCGGCCACGGCTTTTCGTTGGCGCGCCGGGATATGGTGATCAAGGGTCGCGAGTGGCAGGACAATCCCCACGCGGCGCACTGGTTCAACCTGGCCCAGGAGTGGTTGACCAGCGAGTGGTCATAGGCCACAGCGCTAAAGCCGGTTAACCAGAACAAAACCCTCGCACTAAGATGGGTATATCGATCTCAGGTGCGAGGGTTTTTGTGTTTATTCGGGACGGTGATAATTGTTAATAGGGATGCTCGCCCTAGTTTCCGGTTAAGCTGGGAAAGAAGCAGAGCACTTGGTCAATTTTGCTTCAAACCAGTGCGGCCGAACCACTTGCGCGTAATTTGGGCCATCTTGCCCGATTTTCGCAGCTCTGTGAATCCGGCATTAATTTTGCGTGCTAATTGGCGGTCGGACTTTCTCATTCCCACAACAAAGCTTTCGCTTTGGAAATTGCCTGTTGTCACGGTGTAGTCGGCCGGATTGCTTTCATGCGCCAGATAGTAGCCCGCGTATGCCCGGTCAATCAGGAGCCCGTCAATTCTGCCCGCATGTAGGTCCATGAAGGCCTCGCTGAAGCCATCATAGAGGACGGGCGTGTGCTTTTTGACCAGATTTTTTAAAATTTGCGGCTGCTGTTCAAAGCGGTCGTAGCCGGACGAGCCGTTTTGGATGCCGATAATTTTGCCCCTCATGTCTTTAAAACGCTGGATATGCTTCTTTTTGAGTGCAACAACTACCTGGTCATTTTTCATGTAGCTCGCGCTGAAGCGCACCTTCTTGGCCCGTGCGGCGGTCTTGGAGTAGCCGTTCCAGATTAAATCGATTGTTTGGTTCTGCAGCTCATTTTCCTTCATGGACCAGTCAATCGGCTGGAAGTCGACCTTAATCCCGTACAAGGAAAAAACCGCGCGGGCCAGATCAACGTCAAAGCCGACAATTTGGCCCGCCTTATTTTGGAAGCCCATGGGCACGAACGTGTCATCGAGTCCGACAATGATGCGCTTTTCTTGTTTGATGCGGGACCACTGATCGGCAGCGGTTTTGGTCCGCCCGCAGCCGGCAAGAAGCGGAACAAGCAGAAAGGTTAAGAATAGAATCAGCCCTCTTCTTTTTTTGGCCATGCCAGTCCTCCTTTATATTGCTTCTACCTTCAAGATGTCGTCGGCAATATGCTCAGCAAAGTCCAGGTCATGCGTGACCACAATTTGCGTTATGCCCTGCTTTTTCAAGGTTAAAATGACTTTTTCAACTTGGTCCCGCAGCTTGGGGTCAAGCGCACTGGTCGGTTCATCGTAGCCGATGACCTGGGGCTTCATTGCCAGAGCCCGGGCCAATGCCACGCGCTGCTTTTGCCCGCCCGACAGCTGGTAGGGGAGGAGCTTTTCCTTGCCGGCAAGACCCAACTCGGCCAGCAATTTTTGGGCGTGGTCGGTGGCCTCTTTTTTAGTTTCGTGCAAAACAAGGGCCGGTGCCAACGTGATGTTGTCTAAAACGGAAAGGTGCGGAAACAATTGAAAGTCTTGAAAGACAATGCCGACGATCTGATCAGCATTGGCCATCTGGGCCGGGTCAAAGGGGGCGCCGTTCATAATTAATTCGCCGGAATCGATGGGCTCGAGCCCGGCTAGACACCGAAGCAGCGTTGTTTTACCGGCGCCAGAGGGACCGACGATGGTGAGGATTTCGCCGTCTGGGATTTCGAGGTTGAGGTTGTCAATGATTTTGCGTCCGGCAAAACTCTTGACCAAATTTTTGATTTTAAGCATTTTTTCACCCACTTTACTTGTAATACTGGTAGTGCTTTTCTAATTTTCGTGCCAGGAGGGTCAAAACGGCAGTCAGCAGCAGGTAGATGATGCCAACTAAAAATAGCGGTATCAGACTAACGTCGCGGCTCATCGCAATCTTGCCGGCCCGCAGCAAGTCGCCCAGGCCTAAAACATAAATTAACGAGGTATCCTTGACCAGGTTGATAACTTCATTGCCAATTGAAGGCAGGACAATCTTAATTACTTGCGGCAGAACAATCTTGCCAATTGTTTGTTTTTTAGTTAGACGGAGAACCTTGGCCGCCTCGTATTGACCCGCCGGAATTGATTGAATGCCCCCGCGGAAAATTTCGGCAAAGTAGGCCGCATAATTTAGGACAAAGGCAAATAGGGCTGCGTCGTAACGTTCAAATACAATGCCCAGCAGCGGCAGGCCGTAAAAAACAAAAATCAGCTGCAAAAGCAGCGGGGTGCCGCGCATTAGCCAAACATAAAAATTAATCAGCCAGTGCAGCGGCTTAAACGGTATCTGCAGGGCGAAGGCAAGCAATACGCCTAACGGAATTGCGCCCAGCAAAGTAAAGCAAAAAACTTTTAGGGTCATTCCAGCACCATTTAATAAAGCCGGAAAAATTTCTAAAGCATAGTTCATCTAGCTGCTCCTTAAAAACAAAAAAGCCCCTTAGCTCAAAGAGCTAAAGGACGTCTAATCGTGGTTCCACCTTTGTTCATTATTGCCTCACGACAATAACCTCAAGAAGTCTATCAACTTCTGGTGCGCTAACGGGCACTCCCGAACCCCCTCTACTAATTTTCAAGGGGGATACTCCCAGATGTGGTTCGCTTTATTTTTCTGTCTTTTTCCACCAAGTAAAGATTCTCTATTTAGAAAAAATAAAGTTACTCTTCTGTTCAAAGTATGTAATTTTTATCTATCTTACCTAATTATGCCATATTTTGAAAGACCTATTTGTGGTGGTTTGCTAATTAGCCGTAAATTTTTGCGGAAAAATTCCCGCATTCATTAGTTGTGCGGACAGCAAACCCGGGGTAAATATACCGGTCTGACCGATACATAAAATTAATTAAATCTGCTGGCAAAATAACATATTTCCTAAAATCGGCAGGTCTGCCACCGTGGCCATTGGCGCCAGCCTGCACTTTAGGCATTAGTTTGGGGCTAAACTGCACGCTTGGCATTAATGAATAATTTTAACCAATAAAAAATATTTTTTTAAGCAAAGGTCTTGCATTTATTTCATGAGGGTATATAATACGCATATTTAAATCGAAAGAAGGGACATGGTTTTGAAATTAACAAGGATAAGAGTTTGGACAGCGGTTAATGGCCTACTGACTTTGAGCAGTCTGATCATGTTATTCTTTGGATTGTGCAATCAAGTTAATGAGTCGAATCGTCTACTTGACGGAGATCAGGCACTTGCTCTGAATAGTAATAGCATGATTATTATGGGGGCGGTAGTAGCACTGACCATCTTTGGCCTCGCATTCTTTGCCAGTTGGCTCAGGTGCGGTCGCGTACGGGCCCATCTATCACACCATTAATGATAAAGCCAAAAGCTGTGTTTCAAAAATGAAACACAGCTTTTTTCTGTAAGGATAATTGCGTACTTTAATCAAATTTATTTATTGAGGTACTGGACTGCATTTTCGGCAGCCATGCGTCCTGAATTCCATGCAAATGCACAGGTGACGCCCTCAACGTCGGAATATGAGTTGTCATACATCCCGGTGGCATTCGCGCCAACGACGTAAACGCCCGGGATAACTTGTTCATTTTGCCCGATTGCCCGGCAGTTCTCATCGATTTCAATACCGCCAATGGTGCCCAAGACGGCCGACCGCACTTTGATAGCATAGAACGGCCCGCGGTTAACGGCAAATTGTAGCAGGACTTTGTCCTTGTTAAATTCGGGATCGTACTGGTGGTCAACCGCCTTGTTATAAGCAGCGACGGTAGTTTGCAAGTTTGCGGCTGGCACGCCCATCTGTGTAGCCAGCTCTTCCAGGGTATCCGCTTTGATGACGTAGCCATCCTTCATGGCCTGCTGCCAGTCGGCATCTAAATTTGGCAGAGGACCGGTAACTGCCTCACAACTCCATTGCCGCATTAATTGGGTGGGCTCGTTAACGGCTTCAGGCTTCAGGCTGTCAATAAAGCTTTTAGCAGCTGCATAGCGCGTATATGAATTCAGCATTGGAACTTTTTCATTCTTAAATTTTTCTAGGGTGGCTTGATCCAAAATTTCAAAATATTTACCATTCTGCTTGGCGGTCACATTGCCCCATAAGACGCTGTCGTAGACCACTTTTTCATCGGTAAAGCGCTCGCCGCGGCGGTTCACCCAGAGCAGCGGCAGGGAGTAGAGTTGATTAATTGAATAGTTGCCTTTTTCTCCGCCCGTTGCCTCAAAGGTTGGATAAACACAGGCATTGTGATTTTGGAAGTTATAAAAGCCCCGCATCTGGCCGCCAATCTTGTGCACCATGCGGATGCCATCGCCGGTAGCCTTGGTTTCACCGGCAACGTACCAGTCGCTGATGTCCTGGTCAATATACTTCTTGACCATCTCTTCGTTGCCAATGAAGCCGCCGTCCGCCACGATTACAACCGGTGCGTTAGCCGTCTGTGTTTGCCCGTCGTGCTGGTACTTCACGCCGGTTAACTTCCCGTCGGTCATGATTAATTCTTGCCCGCGGGCTTCGGTCAGAATCTCACCGCCGCGCTCTTGAAAATAGTTGACAAGCTTGTCAAAGGAGTCAAGTTTGTCAATGAACATGTGGTATGTTCCGGGCTTGCTCCAGTGATAGTCCTGCACGTCACCAACTAATAACGTCTTTAAGCCGTGATTTTGTAGCCATTCAATGGTATCTGCAGACTTGTTGATAAATTTGCGGACAAGCCGACCATTGTTGCGCCAATGTGCCCAGCTCATTAAGTGGTGAAACATGTCATCACGTGTGGTATAGTCGCCCGCGTTGATTTGTTGACGTGATTCAACGGCAAAAATACCTTCGGCTGCCCACTTAGAGGCGCCCCCCCAGTTTTTGCCCTTCTCAAGGGCGAGGACCGACTTGCCCTGTTCCACCAATTCAACGCCGGCGGCTAAACCGGCTCCGCCAAATCCAACGATGACGGCATCATAATTTGTTTTAACCATCGTAATATCCTCCGTTAGCAAATTAATTAAATTAATCACAATATAATAATATAGCGTTTACAATTGGACCAACAGGGGCTATTATTTTTGATAGTAGAAAAAAGATTTCGGGTAGCACAATGGATTCAAACCAATTACAAAATTTCATTGCCGTCGTTGATGCGGGCAGTTTTCAAAAGGCGGCTAAATTAAAATTCCTGACGCAGAGGGCGATTTCAATCAGCATGGCCCAACTTGAGGCCGAATTAGGCTTTAGGCTGTTTTCGCGGGGCAAGAACAAGATCACCGTGACCCAGGCGGGCCAGCAATTCTATATTCACGTGCGTGACATGATGCAAAAATTAGATTCAACGATCGAAATTTTAAAGACGAGTCAGCAAGCAGAATACCAGGAATTGAATATTGGCTACTTTTCGCCCTTCGACGGGATATTATTAGCGCACCACTTGGATATGGCCGGACTCAGGGACAAGGTTAGGGTCAAGGTTAGTGAAGAAAGCGTGGAAAACCTCATTTCCGATGTGGTGTTGGGAATCTTGGACTGCGCCTACGTAATGGATTATCATAGTCGGAATTCATATCTAAAGCAGCAACAGAACCTTCAGATTACGTCTATTTTTAATGATCGAATCATGATTGGAATCAGTCGCAAGAATCCGTTAAGTCAGCAGTCAGCGTTCGACCTAGCTGTTTTGACCAGATACCCGCTCCTGTATTATGCACCGGAAGATTCCAACTACATTAAAAATGGCTTTGTCAGCCACCTGCCGCTTGAAACCAAGCAGCTGGATGTCCGGCGGGCTCCCAGCATCGAACACATGCAGCTGCTGGTTGCCGCCAATCAGGCCGTTGCCCACTACGCGGGCGGGTTAATTGACTTGCCCCTGCGCAGCCAGATATGTTACCGCCCCTTAAGAGGAGTGGACACTAGCTATTCCATTCAGCTCATTTACCAAAAGCAGGGGGCCAAGGCTGACCTGGTTAAAAAGTACCTGGCAATGATTCAAACGCCACAAGATTAATCCCTTAAGTGTGAAAGGATGTCTTTATGATGAATAGAATAATTGACGCCGCCTATGATCCCTTCCTGCCCACGCTCCTGATGTCGCTGCACCAAGAGTACGTGCGACAGATTTTGCAGGGCGAGAAGGTCATCGAGTACCGCAAACGCTTCTTCAAGGACGGCTTTCAGGCCTTCGTCTATACGACGGGCCCCAACGGCGGCATCGAGCTGTTCATCAAGTGCGCGCCCCTGATCAGAAGCGATGCGACCTCTTTGGCCAAGATTGGGCGGCTGCTAGGCCGCAATTCCTAGCGCTGCAAACGCGCTCTGTGCTAAATTAATGCACCAAAAAAACGCCCAGTTTGTTACCAGGCGTTTTTTAATGTCGATGGAGATGAATAATTAAAGTTTTAATACCAGTGGTGGGCTAACCAGAAGTTCTTGGCGTTAACCCATGAGCCGTAACGGCCGTAGACGTAATTGTCAGCTGTTCTGTCTTGGTTCTTCTTAGAATAGTCGCCGTGCAGGTAGGCAACGTTGAGCTGGTACTTGCCGTAACAAACGCCGTTGCGCGCATAGTAGTTGCCGCCGGATTCGTGCATGGCCACCCATTTCTTGGCTGCACACTCAGTCTTTGACAGTTTCCGTGCGGCTTGAACAGTCTGTGTACATGGATTGCTATTGGTTGTTTCAACTACTACAGCAAAACTAAATGCTAGGGCCAGTGCCGCTACCAGCTTACAGATAAAACTTTTACTCTTCTTCAATTTATGCCATCTCCCGCAATATTCTAATCAACTATGGATAATAATACACAGTCAATGTTTCATTGCTGTTACAGAAACAACACGCATCGCTTACAATCAAGTTTTAATGTTATTTTTACTTAACTTTGGTAGAATTTATAATAATAGCTATATTTTAGGAGGCAAGTTATGTCTGAAAAACATTTTTATGCAACTTTTCACCCCGACCACTATGATTTATTCATTGATATCGACCGGGAACAGAAAACAATTAAGGGAACGTCAGCCATCACCGGTGAAGCGGTGGAAGACACCATCTGGGTCAACCAGAAATACATGGAAATTGCTGCGGTCAAGTGCGCAGGCCAGGACGTGCCCTTTACTGTTGATGACGAGCGCGAGGGCATCAAGATTGACCTGGGCAAAACCGGCCCGGTGACAGTGGAGATTGCTTATTCTGCCCCGCTGACCGATACGATGATGGGCATCTACCCGTCCTACTATACGGTTGACGGCGTTAAGAAGCAGATTATCGGGACGCAGTTCGAAACGACTGCTGCCCGGCAGGCCTTCCCGTGCATTGACGAGCCGGAAGCCAAGGCCACCTTCTCGCTTGCCCTGAAGTACGACGAGCACGAGGGCGAAACGACGATTGCCAACATGCCCGAAGTCAAGGTTGAAAAAGGCGTGCACTACTTTGACCAGACGGTCAGAATGTCTAGCTACCTGATCGCCTTTGCCTTTGGTGACCTGCAGTCTAAAATGACCACGACCAAGGACGGCGTGAAGGTGGGCGTGTTTGCCACCAAGGCGCACAAGGCCAAGGAGCTGGACTTTGCCCTGGACATTGCCAAGCGTGCGATTGAATTCTACGAGGAATTTTATGAAACCAAGTACCCGCTGCCGCACTCCTGGCAGCTGGCCCTGCCGGACTTCTCCGCCGGAGCGATGGAGAACTGGGGCCTGGTGACCTACCGTGAGGCCGCCATCCTGCTTGATCCCGACAACGCAACGGACCAGCAGAAAGCCTACGTGGCTACGGTAATTACCCACGAGCTGGCCCACCAGTGGTTTGGCGACCTGGTAACGATGAAGTGGTGGGACGATCTGTGGCTTAACGAGAGTTTTGCCAACATGATGGAGTACGTTTCGGTTGATGCACTTGAGCCGGAATGGCACGTCTGGGACAACACGTACCAGACTTCCGAGGTGCCGGCGGCCCTCAGGCGGGATGCAACCGATGGCGTCCAGTCCGTCCACGTTGAAGTTGAGCACCCGGCCGACATTGACTCGCTTTTTGATGGCGCGATTGTTTACGCCAAGGGCTCACGGATGCTGGTCATGGTGCGTGCGCTTTTGGGCGACGATGCCTTGCGCAAGGGCCTCAAATACTACTTTAACCAGCACAGCTACGGCAACGCGACGGGCGACGACCTGTGGCACGCCCTGTCAACCGTCACGGACCTCGACATCGGCAAAATCATGCACACGTGGCTCGACCAGCCGGGTTACCCGGTGGTTAACGCCAAGGTTGACGAAGAGGGGCACCTGCTGCTGACGCAGAAGCAATTCTTTACCGGTGAGGGCAATGATGTTGGCCGCACCTGGGCCATCCCGCTCAACGCCAACTTTGACGCGCCGCAGATTATGCAAGAGCGTGAAGTGGACCTGGGCGACTACCAGGAACTGCGCGCTAACGCTGGTCACGCCCTCCGCCTCAACGTGGGCAACAGTTCGCACTTCATCGTTAACTACGATGAGACGCTGATGGCTGACATCATGAGTGAATTAGGCAGCCTCAAGCCGGTGGACAAGCTGCAGCTGCTTCAGGATCTGGGCCTGCTGGCCGAGGGCAAGCAGATTTCTTTTGCCGACCTCGTCCCGCTTTTGCCGCAATTTGCGGATTCACGCTCAAACATTGTCATCAACGCAATGTTTAACGTAGCTGAAAAATTGCGCATTTTCGTTGAACCTGACTCGCCGGAAGAAAAGAACCTGAAGGCCTTCACCCACCAGCTTGCAAGCAAGCAGATGGAGCGTCTGGGCTGGCAGGCCAAGGCCAGTGATAATGATGATGACCGCATCATGCGGCCACTGGTTCTATCAGCCGAGCTGTACGCCGAAGACCAGGAGACGATTGCAAAAGGGCATGAAATTTTTGCGGCTAACGAGCAGGACCTGGCGGCCATCGACGCTGCAATTCGTCCGTACGTTTTGATTAACGAGGTCAAAAACTACCGCGAATCCGGTCTGGTTGATCGTCTGCTGCAGCAGTACCAGACCGTGGTCGATCCTTACTACAAGAGCGACCTGATGTCAGCGGTGCGGGCAACCACGGATGAAGGCGACATTAAGCAGATTGTTGCCGACTTCAAGGCCGCCGATGTCATCAAGCCGCAGGACCTCCGGAGCTGGTACTTGGGCGTCCTGGCCAATGACAAGGGCGAGCAGGCTGCCTGGGACTGGCTGCGCCGTGAGTGGTCGTGGCTGGAGAAGACGGTCGGTGGCGACATGGAGTTTACCACCTACATCACCGTGACTGCCAGAGTGTTCCACACGGCCGCGCGCCTGCAAGAATTCAAAGAATTCTTTAACCCCAAGGTTGATCAGCCGGGCCTGGGCCGGGAAATCAACATGGATACCAAGGTGATTGCCACGAAGGTGAACCTGGTTAAAGAAGAGGGGTCGGTCGTTAATAAAGCTATTGAAGCTGCACTGTAAAATGAGCAGTTCTTAGCTTATTGAAGACAAAACAAAAGCATTACCAAATTTGCGGTAATGCTTTTTTGCTGTTCAATTATTTGCTGCTGGGCTAATTGTAAACAATCACTGCTTCGTGCTTGATAACGTTATTCCAGACGCGCTTAATTTCACGGGGCTTGATATTGATGCAGCCGTGGGAACCGCCGCGCAGGTATGCGGTCTTGGACCAATCATACCGCCAAGCGGCATCGTGCAGACCGCAGCCGCTCAGTGTGAAGGGCATCCAGTATTTAACCTTGGACGCATACCGCGATCCGTTGTTATTGAATCCACGTAAAGTCGCAGGCGACTCCTTATAGTGGATGTACCAGACGCCTTGCGGCGTTCGGTTGCCCTTGCCGCCATCTTTAGTACCGGTAACGACGTCAGTCAGGTGGACCGCGAGTTTGCCCTTGCGGATGATCCAGAGTTCCTGTTTTTTGAGCGAAATAACAATATAGTTGTTGCCAATTCCGTGGTTGCTCTTGCCGTAACCGAGTCCATAGGTGCTATAGCCTAGTCCGTAGATGTAATTTTGGCCGTCGAGTTGTTTGGTGCCATTCAGAAAGGCCTGTTCAACGGCTTCCTGGGCCCTTTTGACGTGAACGCCCCAGCCGTAGCTTTCGTTTCTGACGGTAATTTTCTGGGCACCTAGTTTGCTACCGACGGGCACTGCAAACTTGAAACTCTTATGGATGGTTGTGACGTCCTTGTCAATTTTGTTTAGTTTAGCGGTAAGGTTCTCCACGTTGATGAAGGAATACTTACCTTTTTCGAACACGGCCTTGTTGATAAGGGGTTGCGCCTTCAACTTATAGGACTTGCCGGCAACGTTGTAGGTGGTAACAGCGTGGCTGACCGCATGCAGCTTTTTGTTGGCGGCATCAAGCGCAGTATTGCGGTACTCGTAGTCCCGGTTGTCGGGCATGGCGGTGTGCTGCTTCTTGAAGTATGTGGCCGTGGTCTGCCGGTCAATCGTGGCGGTGTCTGGATCGCGCTCGATTGTCACCTTGCCGCTTTCAAGCACCACAATATTATTGGCGTGGCTATTGATCTTTGCAGTCGCCTTGTTAACCGTAAGCTTGCCCACGTTAACCCCATAGATGCGCACGTTCGGGTTGAAGTGGCTAGTGGCAAACTCACGGGCCTGCCTTTGCGCTTCAACGTGGTTATTGTACATGACAACGCCAAAAACAACCCCCAGAATCAAAACTAGTCCAATGATGATCAAGCAAAGGTTGTTGCGTTTATTGTATTTTTTCAAATTTTTTCGAGATTGCATATGTTGCTCACCATGTAAATAGTATATTGGAAAATTATTTCTATTTTAGTTTATCATCTATTAAAGAGCTAGTAAAATACAAGGGTCAAGAGAAGATGCAGGAGGGTATTGCGATGGAAGATGAACCGCTGATTTTTGATGTAAATATTGCTAAGGACAAACCAAACTCTTACCGTGAAACGGCGGGTGGTTCTGAATGTCCCTTCTGCAGGGTAGACGATTTAAATGCAATCTACAGGCGCCAGGGCGGCATGATCTGGCTGCGCAACAAGTTTCCCACACTCCGTGAAACGGTTCAGACCGTTCTGATTGAGTCCAGCAAGCATGATGGCGATATTGTCAACTATTCGCCGGAATACAACCGGACACTGATGCGCTTTGCGCTGGGCTGCTTTAACAAGATGAACGACAGCCAGCAATTCAGGTCGGTGGTGTGGTATAAGAACTTCGGCCCGCATTCCGGTGGCTCGCTCACGCATCCGCACATGCAGATCGTGGGCCTGAAGACCCAGGATGGATACAAGTACATTCACCGGGCCAACTTTGAGGGCATCAGCCTTTTCGAGGAGCGGGGCGTGGAGGTAAACGTGGCGACACATCCGGTGCAGGGCTACGTCGAGGTGAACGTGAACCTGCTTGCTGCGGCTGGTATTGACTTGTGGGCCGACTGGATTCAGAGCGGCGCGCGGTACATGCTGAACGTTCTGGTGGGTGGCCGCTGCGACTCGTACAACTTGTTTTTCTACCCCCTGCCGGACGACGGGGTCTGTGCCAAGCTGATTGCCCGTTTTACGGCGTCGCCCTACTTTGTTGGCTATAAATTGTCGCAGGTCGATAATAAAGAAAAATTAGTCCAGGAGGCTGCACGCTTGCGGAAATTTTTCGATAACGACGCGCGGCGGGACTAGTATGCCGGTTTTATAGTTTTTGCTAGCGCAACTATTGTTCCTGTTAATACTGCGCCTGGTTTAGCATTTGCCGGCAGCTGTATTTAGCGCTACAATTGGGCAAGTATATTCAAGGAGAAATAATGTATAGAAAGCAAACTCAAGCGATGGCAATTACAGCCTTATTCGTGGCAATTTTTTTATTGCAGACATTCGTGCCGAATATTGGCTATATTCGAATTCTGCCCACACTGCCTGCAATCACAACGGTGCCGCTGACAATTGCGGTATATTCGTTAATAATGGGACCACGGGCCGGAACGCTTTTTGGCTTATTCTGGGGCTTGCTGCGTTTGTTTCAAGCATATACCCAGCCGGGCGACGTGGTCAGCCTGCTGCTGTTCAAAAATATTTTTATTTCAGTGATACCAAGCGTTCTTGCTGGCTTGTTTCCGGGGTTGATTGGCAAGGCACTTGCACAAAAATCCAATCGCGTTCAGGAAATTGGGTATGTGGTTGCGGGCGCTGTCACGTCTTTGACCAACACGGCTATGGTTATTTTGTTGACCAGTATTATTTTTATGAATAAGACCGCGCTGCTAAGCAGCAACATGGGCAATTTTGCCAAGGGCACCCCACTGATTGTGATACTGATTGTTGCCCTGGGGATGAACGGGTTAATCGAGGCCGTTTTCACTGCGATTGTGACGCCATTGATTGTGACGCCGGTAAAAAAATTGTTAAAGAGGATTCGCTGAAGCGGGAAGCTTGGCGGATTGGCTTAAAATAAAATCCCCGCGCTGTGCGGGCATAAAAGGATAAGTCCTTCATTTTCGACAGACTTATCCTTTTTTTGTGCAGCAATTGACAAATTAGCTATATTGATCTAGTGTATTAGATATATAATACAAAGAGATATAAAAGAGAAAGGATAAATATGACTGAAATTTTGCGGGTAGATCAAGCTACCAAAACTTACGGCAAACGCGGCGAAAAGCAGTATCAGGCACTGAAGGGAATCAACTTTGCAGTTAATTCTGGCGAATTTGTGGCTATCATGGGGGCCTCGGGCTCAGGCAAAACAACGCTGCTCAACATTCTGTCAACGCTGGACAAGCCGACCACGGGCCATGTTTTCATCAATCATGAGGACAACAGCACGCTGAATGCCAACCAGCTGGCGGATTTTCGGAGCAAGCAGATTGGCTTCATTTTCCAGGACTTTAACTTGCTGGAGAATCTAACCAACCGGGAAAACATTGCCTTGCCGCTGACCCTGCGAAGCGTGGGCGCCAGTCGGGTGGATCCCCTGGTTGACAAAATTGCCACCCGGCTTGGAATCGCGCAAATTTTGTCCAAGTATCCGGCTGAGGTGTCCGGCGGGCAGAAGCAGCGGGTGGCCGCTGCCCGGGCGCTGGTTCACGAGCCGGCAATTCTGCTTGCTGACGAGCCCACCGGGGCCTTGGACTCAAGCAGTGCGCGCGAGCTGCTCGATACGATGACGGACCTAAACCAAAACGACGGCGTCACGACGCTAATGGTGACGCATGACCCCTTGGCGGCCAGTTTTGCCAGCCGTATTCTGTTCATCAAGGACGGCCAGATTGGTGAGCAGCTACTCAAAGGCGGCTTGCCGCGGCAGCAATTCTACCACCTTCTGATTGATCACCTGGGAACGGCGGAGTAGGGAGGAGCGACATGATTTGGAAGCTTTCTTTAACCGGAATCAAGAGCCGCTTCAAGGACTACATGGTGCTGTTCTCGGGCCTGGTGGTCGCCAGCATGATCTTCTACATGTTTTTGACCATTGCGCTTAACCCCAGCTTCATTGCCCGTGATGTCTACGCCCCCACGGATTACATCAATTTCACCTTTGCCTTCGGGATTGTTCTTTTGGTAATCATTACCTTTATTTACCTGCTGTACGCCAATTCATTTCTTTTGAGCATGCGCAAAAAGGATTACGGCATGTTCATGATGCTGGGCGCCAAGAGTACGCGGATCGGCTTGCTGATCTTTTGTGAAACGCTGATTACCGGCATTTTGGCGGCGGGCGTGGGCGTTATTTGCGGTTTTGTGCTGACGGGTGTGGTTTCACGTCTGTTAATTGCCCAACTGGGTTTGACAATTACGCACTTTCAAGCAATTCTGCCTGGTGCAGTTTTCTGGACAATTATCTTCTTTGTTGCCATGTTCTTTCTTGGTGCACTCAGAAACGCCCGCAAGCTGATGCACACGCCGGTGATTAGCCTGCTGCGTGAGGACCAAAAGCCAATTGCAAACAGGCATCAACCGGTGCTGCGGATGATTGAGGCGGTGCTGGGCATCGCCTTGCTGGCTGCCGGCTACCACATTTTAAGCATGCCGCTCACGCGGATTTTAGTTATCATCCCGACCGCACTGGTCACAATCGTTGCCGGGTCGTACTTCACCTTTAACGCCCTCTTTAGTTTATTAATCGGTTTCCTAATCAAGAGAAAAAGTTTTTCCTACCACGGCATCCGGATGTTTACGCTCGGGCAGCTCAAGTTTCGCCTGCGTGATTATACCCGGATGCTGACGGCAATTTCGCTGCTCTTTGCCCTTGCGCTCGGTGCCATCACGGTCGGCCTGAACTTTTCTGCCCTCAAGGACCAGGTGGTGCAGAACACGTATTACGACATGACGCTCGTCAGCGGTTCGCCCGCCGTCAAAAGGGAAGTGGCCCGCCTGACGGTTAAGAGCCGGCAGACATACAATTATAAGGAAAATAAGACGCACCTTTACTTTAATAAGGCCGAATTTACCAATAACCCGGTCAAAAACGTGCGGTTCACTCTTAAAAACGGCAGTCCCACTTACCGGGTTGAAACATTGCCAACGGGTGCACTCGACCGACCCCGAAGTGCTGCCAACAACACCTTCGGCGGACTGATTCCCAACGGATTGCCGAAGACTATCCGCCTGGTAGGGCCAACCAAGTGGCGTGCTCTTTCCGGACGCATGCGGTTTGTGACCTTTTTGCGGGTGCGGGACTTTAAGCAGGATTATCCGACCTTATTAAAGATCCAGCAGCTGCAGCTCAAGGAAAATGCTGATTATGCCGACCTTTATAACGCCAGCAAGCCCAGCAGCTACAAGTTTATCAGCAACTTCAGCGGCGGCTTCGCGTTTATGGGCTTCTTTTTAGGCCTGGCCTTTTTGACCATGCTGGCTTCGACGCTCATGTTCAAGGTGCTGAGCGGGGCCGCCAGTGATGCGGTCCGCTACAAGATGCTCCACCAGATGGGGACGAGGGCAGGGGCACTGCGCCTGTCCATCAAGCAGGAGATTGGTGCGTTATTCCTTTTGCCCGCACTGTTGGGCGTCGTAGATGTCCTGTTCGGGCTCAAGCTCTTCCGGGTGTTTTTGCCTTACCCGTACCACAACATCTGGATTCCGTTCATGATCTTCCTCGTCTTGTACCTGTTTTACTACGTTCTGACGGTCAAGCTGTACGAAAGAATCGTGCTGGATTACAAGTAAATTGATTGAAAACAAAAAAGAATGCAAGTTTGAACTTGCATTCTTTTATTAGCAATAATTATTTTATGCGAAGACCGTTTTTAACCAGTTTTGGATTAGGTTTAAAACTTGATTGGCAAAAAGATGTTGATGAATAGGCCAATTTCTTCCATTCCCTGAAACAATAAGAGGTTGCGTGGCACCAGGTCAAAGGTGTTGGGCTCATGGTGCTCGGTGTTGTCTTTATCAATCCAGTACGTCATGTCTTTGGTCTGCTTTTTGAGGAACTTTTGGACATTTTGATATATTGTTGGAAAAGTGATAAAAACGAGCAGATCCCAAACGGGTAAGAACCGGAAAATGATGCTGATGATCACGGTTACGTATGGAGCGAGGGTGAGGAAGCGGAACAGTTTTAACGAGGCGGGAATACCGATGTAAGAGGGCAGGGTGTGCCGGTTGTTGGTCAGGTCCTCCTCGAGGTCGGAGGTGTTGTTGGCGAGCATAATCGCGGAAGTCAAGAATATTTGGGGCACCATTACCCAAAATATTATTAGCAGGTTGGCTAGGTTGCCACTAAGAGCAAAGTGGGGCCAGTTAAACGAAAGGCTGGCTAATTGTTTAACCGGGGAGTTAACGTAAACGGTCATGAAGCCAACACCAAAGCCCTCGAATAGGCCGGACAGAAGTTCGCCCAGCGGAATGCGGGAGATGGGCGTAGGCCCATACGTATAGCCAATGCCCACCATAAAGGCCGGCACCCCAATGAGCCAGATGAAGGGATCGACCTTTATGGTTAACCAGATCCCGACAACGGCGGAAAAAACAACCAGGAAGATCATGATATTCATGAGGGTCACGGGGGAGAGGTTGCGTTGGCCGATCAGCGTCTGCTCTTTGCGATAGGTGCTGCTTTTGGCCAGGCGGTAGTCCTGCACGTTGTTAAAGCCTGTAACAAAGAGCGTCAAGGCAGACTGTGCAACCAGGTAGATCAGCGTGTTTTGCCAGTTGAACGTGTGAAAATAGTAGTAAGTAAAAAGTATCCCCGTTAAGAACGGCATTACGCTGGCAAGCTTGGTATTGAGGCGCTCAAATTCTAAAAATTTGTGCAGCGTTAACCGGTCATATTTATTTCGTGCTTCCATTCAGTTACCCCTCTTAATAATAAACGAGCCCAGTGGCGGGTATTTGGCCAATGAGTAAGACCATAAAGCTAAAACTTAACTTGCGGCAGTAAAATTCCGATGATTAATCCGATGATCTGCATGCCCTGGAAGACTAATAGGTTCTGCGGCACTAGGTCAAAGGTGTTGGGTTCGCGGTGCTGGATGTTGTCCTTGTCCACCCAGAAGGTCATGTCTTTGGTCTGCTTTTTGTGGAACTTCTGCACGTTATGGTAGACCTTCGGCAGGGTAATGAAGACCAGCAATTGCCAGATCGGCAATATTCTGAAGACGATTCCGAGTACCACTGCAGCATACGGCGCTAAAGACAAGAAGGTAAATAGTTTCAGGGCCGTTGGTACGCCGATGTAGGAAGGCAGGGTGTGCCGGCCGTTGACCAAGTCCTGCTGGAGGTCGCTAGTGTTATCGGCGAGCATGATGGCCGCGTTAAGAAAAATCTGCGGCAACGCCACCCAAAAAACAATTAGCAGGTTGGCCAGGTTGCCGGAAAGGGCAAAGCTAGGCCAGCTTAAGGTTAAACTAGCCAATTGACTGGCAGGCACATTGACGTAAATGGCCAAGAAGGTAACGCCGAGTCCCTCAACCAGACCAGCCAGCAGTTCGCCGATGGGGATGCGGGAGAAGGGCACCGGACCATAGGTGTAAAAGATGGTTACCAGAATCCCCGGCCCGCCGATTAGCAGGATGAAGAGGTCGGTTCGTGCGGTTAGCCAGATGCCCAGAGCGGAGGCAAGCAGCAGCAGCCCCAGCATTAAATTCATAACGAGCGTGGGCGACAAGTTGCGGTTGCCGATTAGGTTGTGTTCTTCCTGAAAATCTTTGCTTTTGGCCAGACGGTAGTCCTGCACGTTGTTAAAGCCGGTGACAAAGAGGGCGATTGCCCCCTGTGCAACCAGGTAGATCAGCGAGTTTTGCCAGTTAAACGTGTGAAAGTAAAAGTAAGCAAACAACACCCCAAATAAATAGGGCATTAGGCTGGCTAACTTGGCATTAAGCCGCACCAACTCAAGAAAATCGGTCATTGTTAACCGGTTGTATTTCTTTTGGGCTTCCATTATATTTCCTCTTTTCATTAATGTTGATAATACTAAAAACCAGATTTATTTGACGGCTGCAATTTTCGCCAACTTATAACCACTATCCGAAAACAGCTTAAATTTGTTCTTCAGGCCCGGTGTGACGTAAACCTTTTTGTCCTTGGTGATAAAGATTGCTTCCGTGCCAGGCTTGTGTTCGATGTAGCGGTAGCCCTTCTTTAGGCCGCGATTGAAGACCGCCGTGGAGATGCCGTCACCGGTAGTCGAAAGCCGGGCAATAACCGTCACGCTGAGCAGGTTGTTCTGGCAGGGGTAGCCCGTCTTAGGATCCATCAGGTGACTGTAAACCTTGTTGCCCACTTTGAGGTAGCGTTCGTAAACGCCGGACGTAACTGCGGTGGCGTTGCGTTCAGGCAGTTCCCCGATTGCGGTGCCCCGGCCGGCCTTAGGGTCCTGGATGCCGACCGACCAGTCCCCCTTGTTGGTGGGGGAAACGCCGAGCACGAAGACGTTGCCGCCCAGATCAATGATGGCGCTGGTGACGCCGTGGGCTTGCAGCACCTTCATGATTTCATCGGAGATGAACCCCTTGGCCATGCCGCCCAAATCGAGCATCATGCCACGCTTCTTGAGAAAGACGGTCTGCTTGTGCTGGTTGAAAACAACGTTGTGGTAATCGACCAGCGGCAGGCGCTTTTTGATAGTACGGTCCTTGGGCTTATGTGCATCAGGGAAACCAATCCGCCAAAGACTGGTAATAGGTCCAATCGTTAGGTCAAAGGTCCCCGCCGAAATTTTGCTGTAGTAGTATGCATCCGTGCACATGCGGTATATGGTAGGGGAGACCTTAACCGGGCGGATGCCCGCATACTTGTTGACCTTGTCGATCTCGCTGCCCTTTTGGTTAACGGTCGTTTGTTTTGCTAAAAGAGCAAGCCGGGCGAAGGCCGCCTTAAGCGCAGTCTTTTTGTGCTTGTTGTAGATTTTGATTGTGCAAACCGTCCCCATCATGAACTGGGTATCCGAGGTCGGGGTCGTGGTAAGGCTGGCTGGTGAATTGGCGGAATGCTTGCTTTGCGTTGAGCAGGCTGCAAGGGCAAGGCAGGCCAGTAGTAGTCCAATAATTAGCAGGGGCTTGTGAGTTCGTTTGGTCATACTAAATCTCCTAATAAAAAAGAGCGGCGATTATGTCACTCCCTTTTGTTTAACTAATTATAGTTTTATTCTTGATAGACAATGTTGTCAACCTTAATGGTTGATGCGTCGCCCTTCTGGGCGGCATTAAGCAGCTGGTCGACGTAAGCGATGAATGAATGCGAGGATTCGGTGGCGCCGGATACGACTTGCACCTTTTCCATGTTGCCATTGGCCTTGAGGAATTCCTTTTCTAATTCTGGAATGTATTCTTTAGGGCCCGTCTTGGTAACTTTCTTCATTTGTTTCTCGTAGCCCGCGTTCTTGGTCTTGGAAACGCCATTCTTGTTGACCTGATCGTACTTGAAGCTGCTGATCTTGCCGCCCTTAACTACCATCGTGTAGACTTGCCGGTAGCCGTGACTGTAATTTAATTCCTGCAGCTTGTACGTCCCATCCTTCAGCTTCTTGCCGTTATTGATGTGAATGGTTGCCGTGTCCCCCTTCTGGGCAGCCTGGGTTAGCTGGTTGACATAGTTCTTCATCGTTGTGCTTGAGCTAGTTGCACCGCTAACGACCTGGATCGCACTGGAGTTGGCGCCATTTGCCGCAAATGATTTTTGCAGTGCGGGAATATATTCCTTCGGCCCGATCTTGGCCTTGGAGTACTTCTTCATCTGGGCTTCGTACTTCTTATCCTGGGCCTTTGACTTGCCGTTCTTGTCAACGTAGTCGTAGCTCGTGTTTGTGACCTTGCCGCCCTTGACGGTCATGGACATTTTGACGCGGTAGCCGTTGAAGTAGTTGTCTTCAACCAGCTTGTAGGTACCATCCTGCAGCTTGGCGCCCGCGACCTGCTTTCCTTCTTTCTTCTTGGTTACAGCAACCTTAGGCTTGGAAGAGCTGCTGGATGAGTCCTTGCTGGCAGTCGTGGAACATGCACTCAGCAATAAGGCAGAAAGAGCAAGCGTAACGGCACTGTAGACAAATTTGTTATTTTTCATAATATCCACTATCCCCTTTGATTGACAAATAACGCATATAATTGTGTACGTCTTCACTTAAATAGATTATAAAATACCGTTAGACTTTATGCAACTGCAAAACATAATTAATAAATTGCTTTATTTATCAATCAAGAAAGCGCATTAATTAACCACGTGTTTTTTAATATTGTGAAAGTAGCCACTTTACCAAAAAGATGAAGTCTAGTATAATATACAATATGGAAAGCGAATATTTTTGAAAGGGTGTTAAAAGTGGCAGAAACAAATATTGTCGTGATTGGTGGGGGCTTCGGTGGCCTGTATACCACTAAGCATCTTGCGAAGAAATTAAAAAGACGCAAGGACGTTAAAATCACGTTAATTGATAAAGATCCTTATATGACGATGGTGACATTGCTGCATGAAGTTGCGGTTGACCGCACAGAGCCCAAGACCCTCCAGTTTGACCTCCAGCGTTTGTTTTCGCGCCGTAAAAACGTTGACGTTGTCACTGACAGCGTCACTAAAATTGACCAGACAGCCAAGCAGGTGATTGGCGACCACGGTGTCTATCCGTATGACTACGTTGTTTTGGCAATTGGCTCGGAACCCAACGACTTTGGAACGCCGGGCGTTAAGGAATATGGCTTTACCCTTGCCAGCATGGACGATGCAACAAGATTGCGTGATCACGTTGACGAGATGGTTCGTCTGGGCGCTAAGGAGCGCGATCCAAAGAAGCGCGCCCAATACCTTACTTTCACAATCGTTGGCACCGGCTTTTCCGGGACGGAGACAGCAGGGGAGTTGAACTTCTGGCGTGATACCCTTGCTAAAAAGTACCACATCGAAAAAGACGAGATGAAAGTCACGATGATGGAGATGGCACCAACCGTCATGAACATGCTCGACCGTCCAAACGCCAACAAGGCTAAGGAATATTTGGTTAAGCACGGCGTTGACATCAGGACCAATACCGGCGTTGTCGGCGTGCATGAAGACCACATCGACATTAAGGGCGGCGCCACTTTTCCAACTAGAACGCTAGTTTGGACTGCCGGCGTTAAGGCCAATGAGGATGCCAAGGGCTTTGGCTTTGAAACAGCCCGTGCCGGCCGCATCGTTGTCAACGAATACTCCCAGATTCCGACGGATCCGCACGTATACGTTATCGGGGACGTTGCACTATATGATTCCGACGGCAGCGGTCGCGGTGAACCCCAAATAGTACAGGGGGCAGAAGCTGCGGGCAAGTGTGCCGTAAAGAACATTCTGGCCCAGATTAAGGGCGGCGAACCGGTCAAGTTTAGTGCAAGCTACGCTGGCTTCATGATTTCGCTTGGGCCTAAGTGGGGCGTTGCCTCCCTCGCTAATATTTTCCACCTGAGCGGGTTCTTCGCCGTGTTCATCAAAGATTTGGTCGACATGATCTACTTCATGGAAATTTATTCGGGCTACTACCTCTTCCAGTTTGTTATGGACAAGTGGTTCAGGACGAAGCGGCAAACGATGTGGCGGGGCAACCTCAACCGTTACGGCAACGTCTTGTGGACGGTTCCTTTGCGAATCTACCTTGGATTGATGTGGTTGATCGATTGCTGGTATAAGGTTCAGGGCAGCGGGTCCTGGTTTACCGACAAGCTGCGGCTCCAGTTTCCGTGGCTAGTCCAAGCGGCAACGAGTGGCGCTTCACAAAAGGCCGCAGCGACAACTGCAGCATCCGGCAAGGCCGCTGCTTCTGCGGCGCCAACCTTGTTTTCCTTGAATTATGACTTCGGACACTCACCGATGCCGGTATTTGATAAAATGCCAAGCTGGGTGCAGGCAATCACAAAGGTCCTGATTCCAAACAAGGATGTCGCTCTCGTGGCACAAAAGGTCATGACTTGCATGGAAATCGCCGTTGGCATTATGCTGGTATTAGGATTGTGCACATTTCTTGCCGGCGGTCTGAGTGCCGCGCTGATCGCGTCATTCTGCCTGTCGGGGATGAACTACTGGGTAAACGTTTGGATGATTTTTGCGGCCATCGCAGTCATGAACGGTTCCGGCCGGGCACTGGGCCTTGACATGTGGTTTGTGCCGTGGCTAGAAAAGAAGGCCACTAAGTGGCGGTATGGCATATTGAAGTCCA
This sequence comes from Lactobacillus sp. CA30L, assembly GCF_059900845.1. Lineage (NCBI taxonomy): Bacteria > Bacillati > Bacillota > Bacilli > Lactobacillales > Lactobacillaceae > Lactobacillus > Lactobacillus sp. CA30L. The sequence continues at coordinate 128,286 of NZ_JBWXGB010000004.1, read as the reverse complement.
TATATCACGTCGATAAAAACGGAATAAAAAACTAGTAGCGATAATACTTAAAAAGTCCTATAGTCTTATCTATAAGACTTTTTTAGTTTAATCATTGCGAGGCTTACTGATCGTGAAAATATTGAAGCAGTTAAAATTGGGTGACCTGGCAATTAGCGCAATACTAGTATTAATCAGCTTTGTACCCGTTAAGGTGCTTTTAACAGCAAGAAGTACGGGCCCCAACGTTGTCGCCATAATTAAGGTTAACAACCGGCAGGTCAAGAAACTGAGCCTGAATCAGGATACGACGTGGACGTATAGGCAAAGCGGCAAAGTCAATGTGGTCCAGGTGAAAAAGCAGCGGATACGCATGATTGACGCCAACTGCAAGGATCAGGTGTGCGTAAAAGAGGGGTGGAAGAGCAAAGCTGAAGACACGATTGTATGCTTGCCGCACAAGTTTTTAGTTGAATTAAAGGATGAAAGTGTGTCTAATGAAACTGATGAGTAAGGTTTTGCCGGTGTTATGATTAGGACAAGCAAAAAGCTCTATAATTACGTATTTACGGGGATTCTTTGTTCCCAGGGGATTATTCTTAGCGTCGTTGAACAGATGCTGCCAGCGCCCTTTGTCTTCGCCCCCGGGGCGCGGCTAGGCTTGACCAATATCATTACCTTGGTTGCCCTAGTCATCCTGCCCTTTTCCGACTGCCTCCTGCTTACGTTTCTCCGGCTTATACTGACGGCACTGATGATGGGGGGCACGGGTACTTTCTTGTATGCTGCGGCGGGCGCGTTTATCAGCTTGTTTTTGATGAAGCTTTTCCTGTTTTTAACGCCCCGGTTTGTCAGTCTTTTAGGCGTATCGATTATTGGGGGCGTCAGTCATAATTTTGGTCAACTGGTGGTTGCGGTGGTGCTGGCCCAAAGCAAATACCTCTTCCTGTATTTGCCCCTCCTGACAATTTTTGGCATCTTGGCGGGAATTGTGGTTGGCCTTGTGGGCAGCATGCTGGTGCACTATGCTGATGCGTTCAACTTTATCAGAAAAGTAATTGACAAGGGAAATTAACATGGTGAGACTCGAAAAACAGTTAATGCAGGTTCAGCGAATTATCCAAAAGAATGTGGCCCCGCCAACGGGCAAGTTGGGTGCGGCTCTGAAATATGCCTTTAGCAGCAAGGGCAAGCAGCTGCGTCCCCGCTTTGTCTTGCTTTTTGGCGGCATGGGCGGTGCCCAAGATGAGCACAAGCTTTGCAGCATTGCCAGTTCCGTCGAGATCCTGCACAATGCCACCCTGATTCATGATGATATCGTTGATGATTCTGCCACCAGGAGGGGGCAGGAGTCGGTTCAGGCCAAATTTGGAAAAACAATTGCACTATATGCGGGGGACTATCTCTTTGCACTGTCACTGCAATTGCTCAGCAAAAACACCGCACGGATCACCAACCTTCGCATTAATGGCGGGACGATGCAGAAAATTCTCGCCGGCGAAACCATGCAGTACAGCAACGAATACAACACGTCGATCACCGAGCAAGAATACCTGGAGCAGATTCAGGGCAAGACGGCTAACTTGTTCGGCTATGCCTGTTATGTGGGCGCGGTTGAGGGCGGATTGAGTCGGTCTTTGGCCCTCAGGGCCCAGCAAGTCGGGCTGCTCTTTGGGCAGGCTTTTCAGCTTCGGGATGATATCCTGGACTACACTGCATCGGCCCAAGAACTGAAGAAGCCGGTGCTATTGGACGTGGTCAACGGCGTTTACACCGGTCCCTTGATCTTTGCGTTGAAAAAAGATGAGAGCGGTGAATTGCTGCGCCTGGTCAAACGGGGCAAGGACTTGACAACTGACGAGCTCCACCGGATTGATCATATGGTTAGTGCATTAGGCGGGATAGAATATGCGCAAAAACTGGCCAACAAGCTGACGCAGCAGGCCCTGCAGATTCTGGATAAATATTTTGCCGAATATCAGGGCTACTCTGAACTGACGCAATTAATCCAAAAAATGCTCATTAGGAAATACTAGTGAAGACTAGTCAAGGCACAAGTAAAAGCTGACCCCTGCAGGGATCAGCCTTTTTTCGGCAAACAAAAAGCCCAACTCCTTGGCGAGTCAGGCAATGTTATTTGCATTAACTAAGCGGTCTTAGGGTTCCGGGTGATGCCAAGAAGTGCTTGCAGGACAACCAAAACAGCGTAGCCCATGGTCATGTAGACCAGCAGACTGATGTCGGACCTGCTGGATGCGAACCAGTACCACTGGTTGCCCTCGGAACTGTAAATCAAATACATTAGCCCCAGTATACCCAACACCAAGATGTTCATAATAGCAAAGATCCACAAATTACCATTTTCACGTTTAGCCAGGTAAATGACGGACCAAGCGGCTGACCAAAGGGCCCAAAGTCCGGTAACAGCAATTACAATCCAGTAAAAAATTGTTGCAAACATACTATACCTCCTTATTATCTCCCCTTCATTTTACCACAAAGTTAAGAACATCACATAATTATCTCCGGCCAGCGGGAAAATAAAGTGGTTGAACAAGTGAAGCGGCAAGAATAATGAGGCGCGATGCGCAAACTGGGCAAGCGTGCAATCAAAATGCTGCTGGCAGATTAGATTAAATTTAAATTTGGACTTGACAAGGCACAGATATCCTTTATAATTTTGAGTATTAAATTAAATTTTAGGGAGGCAATTTTAATGAAAATGAGAAGTACAAATAGACCACGCGCTATTAGAATTGCTGCTGCCTGGAATTTGCTGGCCTTGTTGTTGCAGAGGACTTGATATGAAGAAGCATTCATAATGCTTCACACATGTTAAGCCCTAGTTTGCATCTTGTTGATTGGGGCTTGACTAATAACTGGCTTAACCTCATTCAGCAAGTTGAATGAGGTTTTTAATTTTTTATGGCAGCATCAGTTAAGGGAGAAGAATCATGAATAAGTTATCAAAAAGGATAATGGGCGTAGTGACCATTGGCGCAGCGGCTATGGCGATGGCGGGCTGCAGCATTAACAAGACTAGCGGCAGCGGTACGCACCAGGATGCAAGCACCGTTAAAATCGGCGTTAACATGGAACTGTCCGGAACGGCGGCGGGCTATGGCAACGCCGAGAAGCAAGGCATCCAGCTAGCAGCTTACGAAATTAACAAGGCCGGCGGTATTAACGTTAACGGTCACAAGAAAAAGATCAAGCTAATTATTCGGGACAACAAGACGGCAATTGCCACGTCTGCTTCAGTAGCCGCGCAATTAGCCACCAAGGACAAGGTAGCGGCAATCGTTGGGCCGGCGACCACAAATGCCGGTACGGCGGAAATTCCTAACATTACTAAGGCTGCCGTTCCTAGCGTCAGCCCGTCAGCTACGGACCCCGGCTACACGCTGCAAAAAAATGGCAAGGTGCAGCCGTACGTTTACCGGGCTTCTTTTCAAAACAACTTCCAGGGTGAGAGCGCGGCTAAGTTCGTTGCTAACAAGCTAAAGGCCAAGCGGGTGGCAGTCTTTGCGGACAACTCCAGCGACTATGGTACCGGACTGGCCAAGGCGTTTAAGAATACCTATAAGGGCAAGGTCGTAGACAGCCAGACCTTCTCGGAGGGAGACAAGGACTTCAACGCGGTGCTAACCTCCTTCAAGGCCAAGAAGATTGATGCAATCTACGTGCCCGGCTACTACACCGAGGTCGGACTAATCGTTAAGCAAGCCCGGCAGATGGGAATTCGGGTGCCGATTGTTGGCAGCGACGGCATGGCTGATCCCAAATTGGCACAGATTGCGGGGGCTAAGAACGCCACCAACATTTACTACACAACCCCATTTTCAACGCGGGTAGCAGCCCAAAATCCGACTGCCGTCAAATTCATGAAGGCCTTTAAGGCACGTTACAACGTGGAAGCACCGACTTTTGCGGCGTTAGCTTATGACTCGGTTTACATGGTTAAGACTGCAATTGAGAATGAAAAGTCGGATGACTCGGTTAAAATTGCAGCGGGTCTCTCCAAGATCAAGGACTTTGATGGCGTGACCGGCCGCATCACGGTCAACAAGACGCATGACCCAGAAATGCCGATTGCCGTTGAAGAAATGACCAACGGCAAGGTAAGCAATTCGGTTAGCGTCGAATAGGGATAGTTTTAAGGAGTGATCAACTTGCAAACAGTCTTACAGCAAATCATCAACGCCCTCTCGCTCGGGTCGATCTATGCGCTCTTAGCGCTGGGCTACAGCATGGTCTACGGCATTATCAAGCTGATCAACTTTGCTCACGGCGACATTTACATGCTGGGTGCGTTCTTCGCCTACTACGTGATTAATTATTGGCACCTCGGCTTCTGGCCGGCTCTTCTCCTGGCGATGGCGGTGAGTGCGCTGGCTGGCGTTGTCATTGAATACCTGGCTTACCGGCCCCTGCGCAAGTCGCCCCGGATTACCGTTTTGATTACGGCGATCGGCGTGTCGTTCTTGTTGGAAAACGGAATGTCATACTTTGTGGGTTCAAACGCCCGCAGCTTTCCCCAGGTGATTGAACAGGTCAACTACGAGATTGGCGGCGTGCAGGTTTCAAACATCCAAATCATTATTTTGGCCACTGCCCTGATTTTGATGGTTATGCTCCAGGTGATCATTCAGAAAACCAAGATGGGGCGGGCAATGCGGGCCGTGTCGGTTGACCCGGATGCGGCACAGCTGGTGGGGATCAACGTGAACCATACGATTTCCTTTACCTTTGCGCTGGGGTCTGCCCTGGCCGGCGCCGCTGGGGTTTTGATTGGGCTGTACTACAACCAGATTGATCCGCTCATGGGGATGACCCCTGGCATCAAGGCCTTTGTGGCCGCCGTCTTGGGTGGTATCGGCTCGGTTCCGGGCGCGTCTTTAGGAGGCTTTTTGATCGGTATTTTGGAAACTTTCTTCCAATCGGTGGGTCTATCGGCATACAAGGATGCAGTTGTTTACTTTATCCTAATCGTGATTTTGCTTTTCTTACCGGCAGGTATTTTTGGCAAAAATGCTAAGGAGAAGGTATAGGTGGCAAAATGAAGAAGAATGCAAAGTACATCTTGTCGTGGCTGGTGTTGATGGTGGCTGGCTTTTGCCTGATTGACCTATTGGTTATGGTTGGCGTGATTGACAATTTTATCGAAAACATGCTGGTCACAATCGGCATCAACATCATTTTGGCAACGGGCCTCAATCTGATCATTGGCTTCAGCGGCCAGTTCTCGCTCGGACACGCCGGCTTCATGGCAATCGGGGCTTATGCTACTGCTATTATTACGCAATACATGACTAGTGAACTAGGCTTCATCGTTTCACTGATTGTTGGCATGACACTGGCGGCAGTGCTGGCGACCGTGATTGGTCTGGCTACCTTTACCCGCCTCAAGGGCGACTACCTGGCGATTGCCACGCTGGGGGCCGCCGAGATTATCCGCAACGTTATTAATAACCTGAAGATTACGGGGGGCTCGGCCGGCATGTTCAACATCCCGCAGCTGTGCTCCTGGCCCACCGTGTACATTTTGGTCTGCATAACCACCATCGTTTTGCTGAACTTTATTCGGTCACGGAGCGGCCGGGCAATCAAGGCGGTAAGAGAGGATGAGATTGCGGCAGAGGCGATGGGCATCAACACGACCAAGTGGAAACTGGCGGCCTTTGTCCTTGGCGCCACCACGGCGGCAGTTGCCGGCAGCCTGTCTGCATCCTATTTGCAGACCATCGCACCGACCAACTTCGGCATCATGCAGTCCATCTCGATTCTGGTCATCGTGGTTCTCGGCGGGGTTGGCAGCATGACGGGAACGGTGCTTGCGGCTGTTGTCCTCGGCATCCTGGACACGGTTTTACAGAATTTCGGTGCGCTGCGCATGGTGATTTATGCAATCGTGTTGATTGTGATGATGATTTTCAAGCCAGCGGGCCTTCTGGGCAGCTGGGAGTTCTCGTTAGAAAACTTGCGCCGGTATTTTGGCAAAGGTGAAAGGAGCTAGGCTATGGGACACTTATTGCAAGTCGAGCACGTCGTCCGCCGGTTTGGCGGGTTGACGGCAGTTGATGATGTTTCGCTGCACCTGGACCGGCGCGAGTTGGTTGCCTTAATTGGCCCCAATGGTGCGGGCAAGACGACACTATTCAACCTTTTGACCGGAATGATTCCGCCCTCAAGCGGGCAGATCAGCCTGCAGACGCCCGAGCAGACTTATGACTTAACCCACAAAACTGCGGTCCAGATTGCCGCTTTGGGCCTGTCGCGTACCTTTCAGAACATTAGGCTGTTTAAGAACCTGAGCGTTATAGACAATGTGTTAACGGCAATGACCGGCAAGTACCGGGAAGGCTTTTGGACCAGCATTCTGCGCTTGCCAGGCTTTTACCGCACCGAACAGGCGGTGGAGAAGGAGGCCGAACGGCTGCTGGATATGTTTGACCTGAAAGATGATGCGGCTACGCTGGCGCAAAATCTGCCCTACGGCACGCAGCGGAGGCTGGAGATTGTCCGGGCATTGGCTACTGGTCCGCAGATTCTCTTTTTGGATGAACCGGCGGCGGGGATGAACCCCGAGGAAACGGCGGACTTAACCCGCCTGATTAAACGCATCCAGTGCGAGCTGCACGTTACCGTTTTACTGATTGAACATGACATGTCCCTGGTAATGAATCTGGCTGAGCGCATATACGTGCTCAACCAGGGGCAGATTCTGGCAGCCGGAACGCCGCAGGAGGTCAAGGCTGACCCCAAGGTGATTGAGGCGTATTTAGGAGAAGAGGGTGCAGACTAGATGACAATGCTGAAGGTGCAAGACCTATCCGTCAACTACGGCGTCATTAAGGCGGTCAAACACGTCAATTTTGAAATTAATGAGGGCGAAATCGTCACGCTCATCGGCGCCAATGGTGCCGGCAAGTCGACCATCGTGAAGACCATTTCGGGTCTTCTGCGTCCCCAAGGCGGCCACATTGTCTATCGCGGCGAGGATCTTGTCCGTAAGCCGGCCCCCCAAATCGTCCGGGCCGGTATCTCGCAAGTGGCCGAGGGCCGGCACATCTTTGCCGGCATGAGCGTCCGCGAGAACCTGCAGCTGGGGGCCTTCATCGATAAGAGCCGGCAAGAGGTAAGTGAAAGCTACACCGAGGTCTTTGCCCGTTTCCCCATCTTGAAAAAACGGCAGAATCAGGATGCCGCCACTTTGTCAGGGGGTGAGCAGCAGATGCTGGCCATTGGCCGCGCCCTCATGGCGCGTCCCCAGCTGCTCCTGCTTGATGAACCCTCAATGGGCCTGTCGCCGCTTTTTATTCAGGAAATCTTCGCGATTATCAAGGAATTAAACGAGCGGGGCACGACTATTCTTTTGATTGAGCAAAATGCCCGCCAGGCACTTGCCATCGCGGACCGCGGCTATGTATTGGCCACGGGCAGCGTGCAGCTGAGCGGAACGGGCAGTGAGCTATTGGCCAACCCCGAGGTCCAGCGCGTCTACTTTGGCGGTTAGTTGTTACGCAAGCAAAAAACCATTCATTTTTTAGGTGAATGGTTTTTTATGTGGATTGCTAATTACTGCTTTTGCGCCACGATAGAAAAGGTTAGGGGGATTTGCGGCGCGTTATCGGGCAGCCTCCAACCTGCCAGTGCCTGGTCGTATACCAGCATGGGCAGTGCTTGCCAGTCGGTGATTTTATGTTCACCCACGGCCTTGATTGTCAACCCGGCCGCAATTAGTGAATTGATCATCTCGGCAAAGTCATGCGCCCAGTTGTGGTTAATCTGGTGCTGGATTTTGCCGGCTGAACCGGGTGTATAGGATGCATCGGATTCGTAGGTGTCTTCCGTGCCGCTAAAGTAGTCCTGCGTGATTGTCAGCCCGGAATTTTCCAAGGCGAAAAGCAGGGGGTGGTTGTCGCGAATCATGAATAATCCGCCGGGGGCTAACAGCTGTGCAATTGATTCTGCCCAGGACGTTAATTCTGGCAGCCAGGTAACGGTTCCGGCACTAGTCACGATTACGTCAAACTGCCCCGCATGCTTGGGCATGGCCTGTGCCGCAAAGCGGGCGTCGCCCTCTACGTAAGTGATGGGCACGTCGGCCTGCTTGGCCAGTTTGCGCGCAATTGCCAAGGCGGTGGGTGAGAAGTCCAGGCCGTATACCTGGTTTGCCCCCAGACGCGCCCAGCTCAGCGTGTCGTCGCCGATGTGGCACTGCAGGTGCAGCAATTGTTGGCCCGTAAGTTTTTGCTGGGGCAGAAACGGTTTGATAACGGCAAAGTCGCGCTTGACTGCCGGCGTAACCGCCTGTTTGTCGTGGACAAAAGCAGAGAGGTCGCCGTAGCCGCCATTTGCGTGGACTTTGGCGCGGTCGTTCCAGTTGTTGAGGTTGTCAGTAATATCCTTTTGATTTGGGTGGGGCATTATTTTCTCCCGTAAATTGATAAATCAGGGCTTCATTTTGTTATATGAAACGACCTTCTTGTCCTTGGCGGTCATGTTCATGATGGTGATGGAGGCGTTGCGTGGTCCCGTGCCAATGTCGAAGTCGCCAAAGCGGGCGGCAATGCTGCGGATGGTGAAGCCGTGGGTGACCAGCAGGATGTTCTCGGCCCCATCAAGCTGGCTAATGAGGCTAAAGCCCTGGTCAAGCCGCTTCCAGTATTCCTGGGCGTTTTCGGCATCGTGGAAGGGGTCGGCCTCTTTGATCCAGTCCTTGACCGTATTGATGGGCTCATTTTGGAATAAGTCATAATGGTTCTTATAGCCGTGCGGTCCACCAATCATCTGCCAGGCCATGTCGGTATCCATGCCCTCGAAGTAGCCGTAGAAGTGCTCGCGGAAAAAGGGCGTGGCAATGTGCTGGAGTTCAGCACAATTAACGTTGTGCTTGACGATAATGTCACAGGTGTCGCTTGCGCGCTTCATGTCGCTGGACAGTGCAATGTCAAACGGCACGTTCTTCAGTGCCGCGCCCGCCTGGTCGGCGCCCTTCAGGCCATCTTCGGTGAGCGGCGTGTCGCACCAACCCTGCATCTTGTTGTAACGGTTGATGTAGGTCTGGCCGTGGCGAACGATATAGATTCTTTTCATGTTCCACCTCGTAAATTTTTTTAAATAATGTAACTACTTTTCATTATAAAGCTTTTTTAGGCGTTTAACGTCACTGGATTGAATGGGATAGTAAGAACCGATCGGATACATTACGGACAGATCATTTCTGTGCTTGAGACCGACTGCGTGGCCTAGTTCATGCTCCACTGTATTGACAACCCGCGTATAATCGTAGTCGTAGTCGGCAAAGTTTTGCAGGTAGTAGATGTTCAGCTGCGTCCGGGCCCGGAACAACACGTTGTTCTTCAGGTAAAAGTTGAACCAGGTGTAGCCCGCATAGTTAAAGTTGGGCCGGTAGGCCTGTTCAATCGTAATGTCGGCCTTCTTTTTGTTTTTGGTTTTTTTAAAGGTAAAAGCACCCGTATCATTCCACGTCTTGATGGCATCGCTAGTAGCTGCAATGAGATCGTGGTTGTCGGCCAGGTCAATATAGACCGTCGCTTGTGGCTTGCGCCACCGCAGATTTTTATAGACGGGTGTCCGGTGCCGTTTTTTGGTCTTTCGCGCCAAAACGATCTGGCCGGATCCGGTGGGCGTAATACTGTTGGCACTTGGTGCCCAATAATCATTGAGTGCAAGTGCCGCGATCAGCGCGAATGTCAGTTTAAATAAAAAACGTCGCAATTTTTTCATAATATTAGCTCCAATATTAAATAATTTGATGCAGAGGTACCCCAGGTTTCATACGGAACATTATAACAAAGAAATCAGGCCAGTTCATGACTTTACCCGATCTTTACAAATGGGGCCAAGAATTATATATAAATCCGATTTCATGTTAAAATAATAGGCAAGTTTTGAAATTAGGTGACTTTATGACAAAAGCGATGGACGATAAACAATTCGAGCAGAAGCATCTCGACCGCATTTTGAAGATGATCAGGGCCAAAAAGGATGAATTGTCTTCATCGATTAAGTCTGCGGAAGGAGAGGCCAAGAACCTTAATTCGCACTTTTTTGATGACGTTAAATTGGATTATGACGGTTATTCGACGTCGATGGAGACGGCCTTATCCATTCACCAGCAGCAGCAGCTCCTTGATGAGCGTGAAAACGCCTGGCAGCACGCGGCCAGACAGCTGGACACGGTTCAAAAGCTGGAGCAAAAGCCCTACTTTGCACGCGTGGACTTCAAGGAGGGCAGTGCCAAGGAGGAGAACATCTACATTGGCCTGGGGTCCTTTGCCGATGACGACAACCACTTCTTGATCTACGACTGGCGGGCACCGATTTCTTCCATCTACTATGACGGCAAACTGGGCAGTGTCTCCTACATGTCGCCCGAGGGCGAGATTACCGTTGACATGACCAAGAAGCGGCAATTTGTGATTGAAGACGGCCAGATTGTCAACATGTTCGACACCAACGAGTCCATTGGCGACCAGATGCTGCTGGAGGTCCTGGGCGAAAAGTCGAGCACGCAGATGAAGTCAATTGTGACGACCATCCAGCGCGAGCAAAACAAGATTATTAGAAATACCAGTGCCGACCTGCTCTTCGTTCAGGGGGCCGCTGGGTCAGGCAAGACCTCGGCGATTCTGCAGCGGATTGCCTACCTGCTCTACCGCTACCAGGGCAACCTGAAGAGCAGCGACGTCATCATGTTCAGCCCGAACCAATTATTCAACGACTACATTAGAAACGTGCTGCCCGAGATGGGTGAGCAAAACATGGTGCAGATGACCTACTGGCAGTTTGTGGCGCGCCGCCTGCCCGGGATGCAGGTGGAGAACCTGTTTGACCAGTTTGAAGACGCGGGCAGCAATCCGGCAGTCAGCCGCTTCAAGGATTCCACTAACTTCTTCAAGCTCTTGACGCGTTATGCCAAGCACCTGAACCACCGCGGGCTGGTCTTCAAGAACATCTACTTTCGCGATCGTAAGCGGCCGTTTTTCCCGAAGGAAAAGATTGCCGCAATCTACTATTCCTTCAATGACAACTATAATTTGAACAATCGCATCGACGCCACGCGCACGGATCTGATCAAGTCGCTCAACCGCAAGATTAACGCCGAGACCAAGAAGGGCTGGGTGGCGGACACGATTCAGAACCTGAGCAAGGAGCAGCTCAATGCCCTCTACGACCGGCCGGACCAGGAATTCGAGTCTGAGGAGAAGGAAGAAAAGTTCCTGAGCCGCAAGATTGTCTTCAAGGCCCTGGACAAGGTTTTCCAGCAGATTAGACGCAACAACTTTATCAACATGCGTGCCCAGTACCTGCACTTTTTGCGGACCGTGCCGAAGATGACGGACCTCTCTAAATGGGGCATTGCGGAAGACGACTGGGCCCAGCACGTGGCCGGCGTCAAGGAGGCCTTCAAAAAGCACGACATCCACATGGACGACGTCTCGGCCTACCTCTACCTCTATGACCTCATCACCGGGCGCCACGTCGATTACGAAATGCGCTACGCCTTCATCGATGAGATCCAGGACTACACGCCGTTTCAGCTGTGCTACCTCAAGTACAACTTCCCGCGGGCCAAGTTCACGATGCTGGGGGACCTCAACCAGGCAATCTTTACCCGGGATGAGAGTCGCAACCTGCTCAAGCAGATCAGCGGGCTGTTCGACCCGGACAAGACCGCTGTGGTGCAGTTGACCAAGTCCTACCGCTCGACCAAGCAGCTGACCGACTTCACCAAGCAGATTCTGCGCCAGGGCGAAAAGATTGAGGCCTTCGACCGGCAGGGACCAAAGCCTGCCTTGTGGGGCCGGAAGATGAAGGAAGAGGCCTTGGCCGTTTTGAAGCAAGTGCTTGCGGACAACGACCGCGCACAGCTGACCACCGCCGTGATCACCAAGGACCTGGCCAGTGCCCAGGCTGTGGCCGCGGAACTGAGGAAGAAACAGGTCAAGGCGACGCTGATTGCCACGGCCAACCAGCGCCTGGTTGAGGGCACGCTGGTGATTCCATCGTACCTGGCCAAGGGGCTGGAGTTCGACGCGGTCATCATGTGGGGTGCGACTGAAGAAAACTACCACCGCGTCGACGAGACGCAGCTGGTGTACACAATCACGTCGCGCGCGATGTACAAACTGGACGTGCTCTACACGGGCACGAGGAGTCCGCTGCTCGACGTTGACAAGCGAACTTACGTGGAAAAGTAGGTGGATAGTGGTGACCAAGGAGCAAGTGACCTTTGCGTTTAAAAAGATTACTGAAATGACGGGCCGCGAGGTCTTCTGCGTGGCGCGCCTGCGCGTCGACACCTTCGTAACTGAACAAAAGATTACGGACCCCGAACTGGACGACCAGGACCTGGATGCAATTCAGGTGTTCGCGCTGAATGATCAAAAGACCACGGCCCGGGCGGTCTGCCGCCTGTTTGAGGAAGATGGTCAGTGGATGCTGGGCCGGGTGGCGGTCGCCAGCAGCGAGCGCAAGCAGCACCTGGGCAGCAGGATGATGATTGCGGTACATGATTATCTGCGCCGCCGCGGCGTCAAGCGCCTGTACTGCCACGCGCAGCTGCAGGCCCAGCCGTTCTATGATTTTCTGGGCTATGAAGCGACCGGCGACGTCTTCACCGAGGCCGGCGTTGAGCACGTCATGATGTACCATGACGTGTAAAAAAGCGCCAAGTGAATAGGGATAATAAGAAGCAGGACAATTTCGCATTAGGAAGTTGTCCTGCTTTTTGCTTTATCGTTTACTTTAATATCGTTACGCGTGAGTTTTATTGTTTTATTTGCGCAAGCAAAAAGAGGCGACTCTAAATCGCCTCCATAATGGATACTAAATAGTTATATTTGAATCCATTTTCCAAGAAAGTAGTGTATAAAACATACACCACGATAAGTCTATCACAGATAAAGGATCTTGCAACGGCAAATCACCTGCAAAAAGCAGGCAGGACGCTTTAATTTGTGCAATCCATCCAGTTCGCTTGTCATGTTGGTGTCAAGCGATTACACTTAGGCTAGAAGACTAGTTAAGGAGGTAAAAATATGACGTTGATGAGAAAATGGACTTTAGCAATTAGTGTTCTGCTTGGCGTTACGCTGGTGTGCACGGCGGTTAGGCCGGTGACTGCCAAAACGGATGAACCACAAGCAGTCCTGCAGATCACACATAATGCCTACGTATACGACGAGGAGGGCAAGCGGCTGAAAAGTTTCCGCGGCAATAAAAAACCGCGCCTGACGATCGGGGCCACAATCGCAGCAGCCTCAACCAAGGCCCAGAAGGCGTTGGGTGATAAACGTAAGAACGGACCCAAGTTCTATGAGATTGGCAGCTACGACTACGATGACGGCTACATCAAGGCGGCTAACGCTAAGCTGGTTACCGCACCGCGCCAGGCCGGTCTCTGGCTGAACCACAATTCCTATGTATATGACCAAAGGGGCCGCCGCGTCCGCTTCCGCGGCAAGAAGAAGCTCTATTGGGGGCACACGGTCAACTACACGGATACAATCAAGCAGGCGAGCCAAGACAGCAAGAAGTATTATCTCTTAGATGAAGATAATTACCACCAGTCCTACTTGCCCTACCGCACGATGAGGGGCAAGACATACTATCAGATTGGCAGGAACCACTTTGTGCGTGCGGACAACGTGGGCCAGATTGACGGCAGGCCGCTGTACACAAGAGAAGCTAAAGTAACGCTAGGGCAGTATACCCGGCAGCCGCTCCAGGCAAGCAGCGGTAAAAAATATCACTATGGTCAAAAGGTCTACATTGATAAAATCACCGCTATGGAGGAAGCGGGTGGCTTAACCCACTTTTATCATGTCAAAGGCACAACGGCCGACTTCATTGAAACTAGTAAGCTGAGAAACTGGCCTCGCCAGCGGTTGCAAGTGTATACAAGTGACACGTACGTCAGGTCATTGGCTGATGCTACGTCTTACAATATTTTGGGGGAAGATTGGCAGGCTAAGTTGCCCCAGAGTGTTGTAATTGTGGATAAAAACAGCAACCTTGCAGCCGACGAGTTGCTTTACGTTTGGATGCCGAAGGAAAACAAGGCAGAGTTGTTTTTCCATTTAATTAATCCGCTGCAGGACCGCCTTGAGTCCAAATATAGACTCAATCTTCAGAGTCAGGCTGACTACCAGTACGTGAAGGTAAACGATGTTGAATACCTTTCTGGACCACGGTTGAAGGCGGTAAATACGGCTGCGGATGCTAAACAGCAGGCAAGTGTTGCTAAACCAGCTGACAAACAGATCTTGCAAGATATGCTCAATCAGGAAAAGAGAGCAAAATCCAGTGTCAATTATCAAAATGGCTACAGGTGGGGCTATTATGATTACAAGGCCGAGTACGAGCGCATATTAACGTATGCCAAAAAAGTTGCTTCTTCTACGAGCGCGACTATAGCCGAGGTTCAAGAAGCAGCAAGACTTTTAAAACAGAGCCAAGACAAGTTAATGTCTGAACCGATAAGGTATAATGCTTACCCGAAATTTTAAAAAATATAAGATACAAAAATGCTTTTAGTAGTTAGTAAGTTAAACTATTAGAAGCATTTTTAATTTCTAAATATTCGAAAAATTATCGAAAATTGCAATTTTAAGTTGAACACCCTACTTGATTTGATAGATGCAATCTAATCTTCTCTCATATAATTCATCGGGAGTGTGGTAGGCTAAGATTTTGCGCGGCAGGTTATTGCACCATTCCTCAATGCTGTAGATTTGCACTAGGTCATAGTCCTTGATGTACTTGCCTTTAGGAATGAAGCGCCTGATTAACCGGTTGTGCCGCTCAACCCCGCCCTTCTCACACGACGTATAAGGGTGCGCGTAGTAGACCAGCGTCTGCGCAGCTTCTTCTAACTGGGCTAAATCCGCAAACTCAGAACCGTTATCCGTGGTAATGGTCTTAAAGACTGCGTGCCAGTGCTCCTGGTAGTGGCTGCGCAAGGTTTTAAAGGCCGCCATCACGCTGGCAGCCGTCTTATCCTTAATCGGGATAATCATGAATTTGCGGGTCATGCGTTCATACATGGTTAAAAGGGCCTGGTCATCTTTGGTCTTGTGACCTAAGACTAGGTCGCATTCCCAGTGACCAAATTCGCGGCGCTGGTTAATAGCAGCAGGTCGCTCACTAATACTGCGCCCCAGTCTGCGTTTATGCTGGCGTATCCGTTTGGCTTTAGTCTTACGGCTTAAGCACTCGGGCAGATCCGTCGTTTTAACCCGTAATAAACCACCTTCCACATAATGGTAAAGCGTCTTGGTGCAGACGGTTTCGGCCCGGGTAAATTTACCACTGGCTAAGGCCCGGCCCACACAGGCATCAAGCGACCAGCCGTGCTTGAAGAAGTGCGCTTCAACATACTTAATGAAGCGAGTTTTGACCAAGCAGGCTTGCTTACGACCGCAGTTTAAGCGTCTTGCCTGATAGCGTCTTTGCGCTGCTTGGGCATCATAGCGGTGCCGTTGACCGTGATAGAGTGCAATCTGGCCGCGTTCAAGCTCATATTTCACGGTTGCGGGCGAACAATTAAGACTAGCGGCAATTTGACGCAGGGACTGGCCCTGCTGGCGCAAGACTTGGATAATCACGCGGTCTTGCAAAGCAAGATGTTGGCCCTTTTGGTGATTAGATATGGTAGAATTAAGCGAGTTCATTGGTAACTTCTTTCTAGAATTGATTGGGTAATTACATTCTATCAAAGAAGTCCAATGGACTTTTTTCATTTTTTAATTAGGGCAAGTGTTCAACTTCATTTTACAATTTACCGTTCAACTTTATTTTACAATTTACCAAAAATAAATAGTAAGTTTTCTAGAAATTAAGTATCAATAGAATTTATATAGCTAACGGGGCCGATCATATGAGGTATGACCGGCTTTGTTATTGCTTTGCATCAGTTCGCTTGTCAAGTTGGTGTCAAGCGCATACACTTAGGCTAGAAGACTAGTTAAGGAGGTAAAAACATGACGTTGATGAGAAAATGGACTTTAGCAATCAGTGCTCTGCTTGGAGTTGTACTGGCGTGCACGGCGATTAAACCGGTGGCTGCCAGCACAGCTGAACCACAAGCAGTCCTGCAGATCACACATAATGCCTACGTATACGACGAGGAGGGCAAGCGGCTGAAAAGTTTTCGCGGGAATAAAAAACCGCGCTTGACGATCGGGGCCACAATCGCCGCAACTTCGACCAAGGCCCAGAAGGCGTTGGGTGATAAACGCAAGAACGGGCCCAAGTTCTATGAAATCGGCAGCTACGACTACGAGGACGGCTACATCAAGGCGGCTAACGCTAAGCTGGTTACCGCACCGCGCCAGGCCGGTCTCTGGCTGAACCACAATTCCTATGTATATGACCAAAGGGGCCGCCGCGTCCGCTTCCGCGGCAAGAAGAAGCTCTATTGGGGGCACACGGTCAACTACACGGATACAATCAAGCAGGCGAGCCAAGACAGCAAGAAGTATTATCTCTTAGATAACGACAACTACCACCAGTCGTATTTGCCCTACCGCACGATCAAGGGCAAGATTTATTATCAGATTGGCAAGAATCACTTTGTGCGTGCGGACAACGTGGGCCAGATTGACAGCAGGCCGCTGTATGCGAGTGAAGCTCGGGTGACACTAGGGCAGTATCCTAAGCAAAAGATAGCGACGACGGATGCGCAG
The DNA here is from genome assembly GCF_059900845.1 of Lactobacillus sp. CA30L. NCBI lineage: Bacteria > Bacillati > Bacillota > Bacilli > Lactobacillales > Lactobacillaceae > Lactobacillus > Lactobacillus sp. CA30L. The sequence continues at coordinate 111,589 of NZ_JBWXGB010000004.1, read as the reverse complement.
GTAACGTTTAAGTATGGGCAGAAGGTCACAATTGACCGGATAACCAACATGAGCGTGGGCAATCACGAGGAGCGCTACTACGGTATTAAAGGCAGAGACTTTTTTGTCAATGGCTTTAGCGTTCGGAATGATCCCCGTCAGCGGCTAAAGGTCTATACGACAGATACATATATTAAAACCACGGCGGATACCACTGCCTATAATCTTTTAGGTGAGGATTGGCAGTCCAAGCTGCCGGAACAAGTGATTCCGCTGCTTAGGGGCCAACAAGCGGCAGTCGATGAATTGCTCTACATTTGGCTGCCTCAGGAAAACAAGACTGAGCTTGTTTATCACTTGAAGTTGGCGCGTAACGAAGAGATTAAGGCACGCTACCGGGAGAAGCGAATAGATCCGGGCAAGGATGAGAGTTACCGGTATGTAAGGGCAGATAAGGCGCTCTATATTTCAGGACCGCGGTTAAAGGCAGTCAATACTCCCCAAGAGGCACAGGCCGATGCGGTAATCGCGCCCGCAGCCGATAAACAAGGTTTAAAAAAGCTAATCGACCAACAGGATTTGGATAAAAGCAGCAAAGGATATCAAAATTATGCGTTTAATTATAGAAAAACCTATGATGACATACTAAAATACGCCCAGGACGTATTTGCTTCCCCAAAATCACTGCGGAGTGAGGTTAAGGAAGCCGGCAGACTGCTGGGGCAAATTCAAGCAAAATTGCGGCATCCGCATGCTGACGTCGGATACCCATTATTTTAATTTGGCTATGCAAATAACCACTAATTTTATAAATTGGTGGTTATTTATGTCTAAAAGCAAACCGGCGCAGTCATCGTGCGTCCTTTTGCTTGATTGCGTCAGCCAATAGGGCGATGAACAGGCGGTTGCCCCGGTCGGAAAAGTGCAGGCCATCCTCTTGGTAATAGTTCGCGTTGGCGCTATCAGCGCGCAATTGTGCAATCAAATCAACGAAGGGGATGCCGTTTGCCTTGGCGCACGCGCGTGCGGTTTTGTTGTAGGCGTCAATGTCCTGCACGCTGTAATCCTGCATGATCGTCTCGTTATTAATGTCGGCCAGCGAAGGCCCCACGAGCAGCAGGCGGTCTGCACCCAAGCGGTCGACCAGTTGCTGCAGGTTGCGTGCGTACTGCTGCCGGCTGATGCCCCAGGTGGCGGAGCAGTCATTGGTGCCGAATTCGACAACTACCAGGTCGGACTGCGAATCAACGAGTACACACCGCTCAAGGCCATCGGCCGTGGTGGCGCCGCTGAGCGCGTGATTGGCTAGCTGGTAATTAGGCCCAAGAGCTGCCCGCAGGCCCGCCGTGACCAGGTTCGTGTCGCGGCCCTGACGGTAGCCGTTCATGAGCGAATCGCCGAATAAGGTTACTCTAATCATGTTTTTCTCCTTAATTTTGCCGAGATGGCGTTTTTGCTTATCACCTTTATTTTACTTATAATATGGAAAAAGAGTAGGAAAGTGGAGCGCAATGAAGAATTATTTACAGTTTAACCGGGATGAGTGGGCCAAGCTGTCGTCTGCCGGGCAAGTTGAAATCACGCCGGTAGAATTGGCCAAGATCAAGTCGCTGGGCGACGTGGTCGACCTGGCTGACGTGCAGGAAATTTACGCCAGCCTCATTGCCTACCTGCACCTGGTCTACCGGGAAAAGTGCAATCTGCAGGAGAAGCAGCGTGCATTTTTGGGGCAGAACGTAACCGGTGCGCCCTTTATCATTGGCATTTCCGGGTCGGTGGCCGTGGGCAAGTCGACGACGGCCCGGCTTCTGCAGGTGCTCCTGAGTCGGACGTATCCGGAGCCCAAGGTTCACCTGATGACCACGGACGGCTTTCTTTACCCCAACCAGGAACTAAAACGTCGTCACCTCTTTGACCGCAAGGGTTTCCCCGAAAGCTACGACATGAACATGCTCAGCAATTTTTTGAAGGACGTGCTCAGCGGCAAGGAAGACATCGCCTATCCGCTCTACTCCCAAGACCTAAGCGATATTGTTCCGGGGCAGTACGGACACGTGCGCCGGCCTGATATCCTAATTATCGAGGGCATCAACACCCTGCAGCTGCCCACCAACGGCCAGATTGTTACCAGCGACTTTTTTGATTTTTCGATTTACATTGATGCCGAAGAGGACCTGATTGAAAAATGGTTCATGCAGCGTTTCGTCCGCGTGTTGGAACTGAATAAGAATAATCCGTATAATTTTTACTATGAAATGGCCAACGGGCCAAGGCAGGACGCTCTGCAGCTCGCCCAAGACACCTGGCAAATGGTCAACCTGGTCAACCTGCGCGAGTACATTGCACCGACCAAGCAGCGCGCCAGCCTAATTTTGCATAAAACTAGCGGCCACTTGATTGATCGGGTCTACCTGAGACAATTTTAATTTGTTATAATTGAGGCATGAAGACGATTTATTTACTACTAATCAAAAAATTTGCCTTGCCGCCCGCGTGACCCTTTTTTGTTGTGGTCATTTTACTAGTTATAAGGGAGAATAAATAATGGTACAGGCAATTAACTTAAAAAAGGGTATGGTTTTCAGTCAAGACGGCAAGATGATCAAGGTGCTCAAGGCCAATCACCACAAGCCGGGCAAGGGCAACACGGTGATGCAGATGGACCTGCGCAACATCGAGAGCGGCGCGGTTGTGCACAAGACGATGCGGCCCACGGAGAAGGTTGACCTGGTCGACATCACCAAGAAAAACGCGCAGTTTCTTTATAGCGAAGGCGATGTTTACACCTTCATGGACACAGAAACATACGAGCAGTATGAGGTTTCGAGCGAGCAGCTAGGCGACGACAAGCTCTACTTGATGCCTAATATTGAGGTGCAGCTGGAGTTTGCCAACGGCACCAAACTGCTGGGCGTGGAACTGCCGTCAACGGTCACGATGAAGGTAGTGCACACTGAGCCAGGCATCAAGGGCGCAACGGTAACGGGTTCGGGCAAACCGGCAACGATGGAAACCGGCCTTGTTGTTCAGGTGCCGGACTTTGTCAAGGACGGCGAGGAACTGGTCATTAACACCGCCGAGGGTGCCTACAAATCACGGGCCGACGGTGGCAAGTAAAATAGTTAGCAATATCAAAGCCGCAATCACAGGATTGCGGCTTTTTTGATTTCAATATAACGGTAACCTGTTATCGCTATCATGTTTGCAGTTAAATTTAGTTACAGTTCGATTAAGTAGTGGCAACTTAAAAAAATCGAAATATTATTTATAAAAGGCGTGAGGATAATTATATATGAATCAGCTTTTCCATTTTGTAATTGTAACTATTTTTTCATTTGTTAAGAATAAACAGTTAAGTAATTTGTCAAAAATGCTTACTACATATCTTCTATAATATAAAAATGTAAAACACCCCACGAATAAACTAAACTTGAAACTTAATAAACGTGGGGTGCCTTAATTCTAACTTAGTTTTCAGCTATAATGTTTGTGAAGTTAGGCCAATTATATTAATAATACTTCTTTCTAAATTCACCGGGGGCCATACCTGTTTCTTCTTTGATCTTTTTGTATAAGTGCGATGCATCCGTGAAGCCGCAGGCTGCAGCCACCCTTTCCAGCGGGATGGTCGTGTCTTGCACTAGCATGCGCTTGGCCTCCTTAATCCGTGTTTGCAGTAAATACCTGTGCAGGCTCAAACCGGTGTATTTTTTGAAATCACGGGATAACTGGGAAGAACTAATGGAACATTTACGGGCAATGTCATTAATTGTAACCTTGTGAACAAAATTTCTGTGCATGTATTCGATGGCAGTATTAATGTAACTGGGCACGGAATGAAAATCGCTGGAATTATTGATAACCATATTTTCCTGGGTAATTGATAGGTCGCAAATCAAATTATACGTAAGGTTGGACAAGAAGGGCTCATTTTGACCGTCTGAATTCGTTGAAATCAGTCTAAAAATTCGAGTGAACAAATTTTCAATGTTTTTACGCGGGGTAAAAACGGGAATGGTATTCTCGGTTATTTTGTCAAAAATTGCCTGCATGAAAGGACTATTGAAGTGAAGAAAATAAAATTCACTGTCCGTGACAGCCTTGTAATGATTGGGTTCCTTGCAGTCTAGCAAAACTATCTGATTTTTTGCATGAAACTCTTGGTTATGAAAATAAAACTTCATTTCGCCTTTATAAATGTATATATAAATAAATGAATCCATAAAGTCCCTTTTAACCTCATATGGATACGTTACATGATATTCAGCACCAAACATAGGATAAAAATATATTTCATGTGCTAAATCACTCGGATTATTATAAAACACCCCTTTTTCTATTTTTACACCACTTTCTTTTAGGGGAATAAAATCATTGTACTTATTCATTTTATTCCTTCTCCGTCATTTGTTTAGAATGTCCTTTGGTTATGCGTTTTTCTTGGAAGCATGATTGTAATTCCTCTAGCGACCATCCACGGGTTTCGGGTATGAATTTTATTGCGTATAGCAATGAAATTAAGTTTAACACAGTAAAGATAACAAATGTTTTACTTAAGCCGATTCCAGCTAAAAGAATAGGGAAAATATAGCCTACTAAGAAATTGGCCAGCCATAGGAAAAACGTAGCAATTCCCATGGCCATACCGCGAATACTTTGAGGAAAGATTTCAGATAAGAGTACCCAGACCACGGGGGAAACTCCACCTTGGAAAAAGATCAAAAAGATTGCCATTAGTAGGAGCATAACAAACGGAAAGGCCGGATTGCCTTTAAGTACAAGCGCGAAAATGCTGATGGCAATCATTGTGGCGGTGGTTCCACAGATAGCAGTAATAACCATTTTACGGCGATCAACTAGACCCATTATCTTGATGCTGACAATAGTTGCGAGTGTTGAAATAACACCATTGCTAATATTTGCAATTAATGCAGCAGAGTGACTAAAGCCAGCATTACTTAAGACGGTGGTACCGTAAAACATTATTATGTTGATGCCAATTATTTGCTGCATCACTCCGATGCCGATGCCAATTAAGATTAACCGACGAATCCAGGGTATTTTTAAGTCTCTAAACGTTGCCTTCTTTTGTTTACTGCTCTCTGCTAAAGAGGCTTTTATTTCTGTCACTTCAGTGATCGCACTATCTTTACCCTTGCGAATTTTTTCTAAAACTCGTAAGGCCTGTTTATCTTTATGTTTGGTAATCAGCCACCTTGGGGATTCAGGTACCTTATTTATTCCAATCAAAAGTAGTACTTCGGGAATTAGCCCAACGGCCAGCATGTAACGCCAGATGCCATTGTAGCTGCCTAGCATTACGCCGAATAAGGCATTTATGACATAGGACAACAATTGACCACCGACAATCATCAATTCATGGTGGTTAACGAAGTTTCCGCGGATTTCTGGTGTGGATAATTCAGCCAGAAATACGGGACTGATAACGGACTCGGCCCCAACGGCCAGCCCTAATATAAAGCGGCACAGAATCATTATCACGGCATTGGGAGCGAACGTGCATCCTAACGTTCCCAAGATAAAAATCCAGGCAGCGTACATCAAAACGCGTTTTCTGCCGAAGTAATCTGAAAGTCTGCCGCCAATTACGGCGCCAAACGCGGCGCCCAGAGTTATGCCACTAGTTACTAACCCTTCGTCTGAGGCGTTTAGATTAAGCTGATCCGGTCTGCTCATGAAGGCTAGGGAACCGTTAGTTGCCCCCGTGTCCATCCCAAAAAGCAGGCCGCCCAAAGTAATTATCCAACCGTATGCCTGTAAACTTTTGGCTTTTTTATTGTTCACTGTGCCTTCCAGGTTAGAAGGCACGTTTTGATTGTTATCCATTGAATCACCATCTCTAATTTAAAAAACAAATCAGTTTAGTGATGCAATCAGTAAAGAATAGATTCGTGAACAACTTATCCATTTTTTGTTTTTTTTGCAAGCGTATCCGTTTTCAACAAATAGTTATATTGCCGATAAATTACTGGTGTATAAGGATTTGATACACGCACTTAATTTTTAAAACCTTTGTAAAAGCAAGAGCAAATGGTCTAAAAGCTCCCAAAAACCACGGATTTCATGATTTATTTTACATATATCTAGCACAAATTTACGTTGACATATTTACAAAAGTGCGATTTTAACTACTGACAAATGATCGTATTAGAAAATTCCAAATTCACAGCGGGCGGAACAAGAACGCGAGAAAGTCCCAGCAAACCAGTAAAAATAACTAAAAAATGTTTGTTCAAAACGCTTCTAAAAATTGGTCAAAAATAAAAACGCTTGCAAAAAGCAGGAGCGCTTTTACAATACATTTCAGTGATTGCAATCACGAAGAGAATAGATTAAAGATCTATAATCTTATAGATTTTAGTAGTTACCCGTTAAGTATTAGTAGTTAAGTTTTATGTGCCTTTGTGGGGCCACATATTACAGAATTTGGAGAGTGCAGATGCAAGAAAATAGTTACGAAAATAATCATCATGGTTATTTAGTTTTGGTTGCATGGATTGCATGTATGGGAGCGCTGTGTTTCGGCTTTGATACTGGAGTCGTGAATGGTTCGCTTGACTTCATGGCAAAACCGGATCAGTTAAACCTGTCGGCTTTTGAACAAGGTGTTGTTTCAAGTGGTTTGACGTTTGGGGCCGCCTTCGGTGCAGTCTTTGGCAGTCCACTGAGTGACCGTTTAGGGCGAAAAAAACTAATGATTTGGTTGGGTGTTTTGTTCACCTTGACCGCTTTGGGATGTGGCTTTGCGCCTAATACGATCACATTGATAGTCTTAAGACTTATCATGGGGCTGGCTGTTGGTGCAACTTCCGCCTTAGTACCAGTGTACCTGGCAGAAATTTCACCGGCCGAAGAGCGGGGGAAGTTTGTCAGCATGAACCAGTTGCTGATTGTTGGCGGCCAGGGGTTGGCATTCCTAATCAACGCTGTTTTGGGCAACACACTTGGTGCACATGATGCTGCTGTTTGGCGGCTAATGTTAGGCGTGACTGCCATTCCTGGTATCTTATTGTGGCTTGGTATGTACCTTGTACCAGAAAGTCCACAGTGGTACGTCAACAAGGGGATGTTTGGTCCGGCTTTAAAGGCCCTTTATAAACTTAGGAGCAAAGCTCAGGCTGAAGCTGAAATTGATGAGCTAAAAGAAAATGCGGCAAAATTAAAGCAGGAAAATGCCGAAAAGGCTTCACTTAAAGACTTTAAGAAGCCGTGGATTTTACAAATTGTTATTACTGGGTCACTACTGGGAGTTTTTCAGCAATTTGCCGGTATTAACTCCGTTATGTACTACGGTACCAAGATTTTGACCTCGGCCGGCTTTGGTAGCAACACGTCACTGTACATGAATATCGCTAACGGCGTCTTTTCGGTGATTGGCGCCATTGTCGGTATGTACACGGTTGATCGCTTAGGCCGTAAAGCCCTGCTGCTGATTGGCTACGTGTTCTGTGCAATTGCTTTAGTTGTTATCGCATTAATTGGGACATTGGCCCTGCATACATCATGGGCGCCATACGCAGTTTTAGTTATTTTGCTAGTTTACATTGTCATTGATCAAGGCACACTTGGTCCCGTTACGTGGCTGCTTAACTCAGAAATCTTCCCCGCTCGTTACCGTGGTGTAGGTACGGGTATTACTATTTTTGTTTTATGGATGGCTAATTTCGTAGTAGGTTTGCTCTTCCCTGTGATCCTTTCAATTTTGGGTATTTCGTCATTCTATATCTTTGCGGTCTTCTGCTTGATTGGCGCCTGGTTTGTTAGGGCCAGAGTTCCTGAAACAAAGGGCGTTTCACTAGACAGTATTGAAGCATTCTTCCGTGACAGATATGACAAGTAAGCGGTTATAAAACTATAGTTAATAAATTATTAAGGAGATAATTACAATGTCAGAATACGATATTAATAAAAATATTAAATTAGGTATTTGTCCTATTGGCTGGCGGAATGACGATATTCCATCGATCGGTGCGGAAAACACATTCCCGCAGCTTTTGAGCGATGCAGCCTTGGCTGGCTTTAAGGGCGTAGAAGTGGGTGGTTTCTTCCCGGATGCAGATCACGTTAACTACGAGCGCAAACTGCGACACATGGAGATTGCAGGCCAATGGTTCAGCAGCTTCATCATCCGCGATGGCATTAACAAGGCAGCGGCTGATTTTGAGGAGCACTGCAAGAACTTGCAAGCGCTGGGCGCTCACATTGCGACCGTTTCGGAACAGACTTATTCAATCCAGCAAACCAGCAAGAACATCTTCGAAGATAAGCCGTACTTTACCGACCAAGAATGGGCAGAAGTCTGCGAAGGCTTGAATAAGTACGGTGAAATCGGCAAGAAGTACGGCGTTAAAGTGGCATACCACCACCACCTGGGTACCGGTATCCAAACTTTTGCGGAAACCAAGCGGTTGCTGGACAATACTGATCCTGACAAGGTAAGCTTGGTGTTTGATACAGGCCATGCCTACGCTTCAGAGGGTGACGTGATGCCGATGCTTAATGCATTTGTTGACCGGGTCGTTCATGTCCACTTCAAGGATGTTCGTAAGGACAAGGAAGACGATTCTAAAGCAAGGGGCTTGTCATTCCAAGATTCATTTATGAACGACATGTTTACGGTACCGGGTGATGGCAGTATTGACTTCAAACCAGTATTTAAGACTTTAGCCGATCATAAATATACCGGCTGGATTATGGTTGAAGCTGAACAAGATCCGAAGAAGCATAATCCGTTTGAAATGGCTGTAAAAGCACATAAGTATATGGAAAACGAATTGTTTATTCCATATGAAAATAAGAGTTTAAATTAGTTTTCATCTAATTTCCTTTTTAGAATAAAAGAGAGGTTTTTAATAATATGATTATTGACAAGTCCGTTAAATGGGATAAGGTCTACGACGTAGTAGTATTGGGATTTGGTGGTGCTGGTGCTAGTGCGGCTAGGTTTGCCGCAGATAATGGTGCTAAGGTGCTGTTAGTTGACAAGGCACCAGAGGGCCATGAAGGTGGTAACACCAGGTATTCAGGTCAAAACGTTGGCTATACACCGGATCCAGTAAAATTTAGAACTTACTACAAGCAGCTTGCACAGGGCTTTCACATTGATGAGGATGTAGAAGATACTGTAATTAACGGCCTGGCAAATATGAAGGATTATTTCTCAAAATATTTGGAAGTAAAGCCATTTGTATTTGGGGAGCATCCTGAAGATAACCCGCTGACACATACCGCAGATAACCAGACGACTGCGACTCACCCGGAATTTACTGATTCTGACGCATCAGAATTAATGACTGTACATAATGGCATGTTTGACTCTGCCTTGTGGACAGTATTGCGGGAACGAGTTGTAGACCGCATGGATAATATTGATGTTTGGTATGATTCGCCAGCCATTCATATTATCCAAACCCCTGATAAAACTGTGGTTGGAGTTCAAATTAAGCGTAAGGGCAAGGTAAAAAACATTGGCGCACGCAATGGTGTCGTGCTTTCTACTGGTGGCTTTTCGAACAGTAAGATTAAAATTCAAGACTTCATCGGTGAGCAGCACCTGGCACCAGTTGGGACCCTGTATAACACTGGTGACGGGATTGATCTTGCCATTGAGGCCGGGGCGCGGTTGTGGCACATGACTACGTATAATTCAGCCGGCATCGTAGGCGATTTAACTCTGCCAGTTAAGGAAGGTGAACGTAGTATCTTCCAACCAGCTGACATTGATGCCAAAGAGATGTATACGGGCAGCATCTTTACTGTGGGAGATGATGGAACAAGGTATTGCCGCGAAGATATCTTCAGTATTGAGGGCTGGTTCTACGAGCATGGCCAATGGCGGACGCCGCACGCCCCAATCAAGCCGTACGTAGTTTTTGACCAAAAACAATACGAAAAATTGGCCAAGATTGACCACGTGCCGTACCAACGTGCCCTGAAGAACTTCCTGATAAGCGCAAACAGCGTTGAAGAATTAGCTAAGAAGATTGATGTTGATCCTGAAACGTTGACGACAACAATTGATACTTTCAATTCGTACGCCGAATCCGGTAATGACTTAGACTTCCACCGTGCAGCTGCTACCCTAGAACGATTCGATTCTATGGGCAAAGTTTATGCTTTACCGATGGTACAGTCCATCGCCCAGACCCATGGTGGTCCAAAGCGCAACGGCAAGGCTGAAATCATGGATCCGTTTAACAATGCTATTCCGCACCTCTACGGCGCCGGTGAACTGGGCAGCAATATTGTGCGCATCTACCAGGGTGGTGAGAACCTGGCCGATTGCCTAATCTTTGGCAAGGTTGCAGGTGAAAATGCCGCTAAGGAAAAGCCTGATAAATATGGTGTATTTAGTGATAACGCCGATGCTACGTCGGGCGCATCAGTTAAGGAAGATGCTGATTTAACTAGTGACCTGAAGAAGAAGTACACTGTTAAGTTAGACAAGAATCAGTACATGGGTGTAAGTTCTGCCGGCATGGGCAATGATATTGTTGTCCGGGTTACCGTAGATGATGACCAGAACCTTAAGAACATTGAGGTTCTGCAGGAAAGCGAAAGCGAAGACTACGGTAAGCGGGCTATTAAGGCATTGCCAAAGATCATGGTTGAGCAAAATACCTATGACGTTGATGCCGTTTCAGGCGCTTCATCATCCAGCCGTGCCATGAGGGAAGCAGTCAAGATGGCTTTGGACTCAGCCAAAAAAGAGCACAAGTAAATACCTGCTCTATTGAAAATTTAGGTTAGACCGCACGCACCTTCTTTAGGGTCGTGCACTACTTTTAAAGCTCGTAGTTAACTTTTTTCGGAATGATGATAATTGCATTCAGATATTAGGTTATACGGGCTTTTTTGGTAAAAACAAACGAGGAAATATTATGTTAAAAGGAAAAATACCGGTAACCGTTGCGGCCGACTTGATAAACGGCGTGAATGATAATAAGCCCGTATTTGTCAGTGGCAGACTACTGGCACTATTGACTTTGGGCAAAGACAACGAGGGCCTGATAACCAGACGTGAGTATTTGCAGTACTTTACTACGCTCAGCATCGAAACGGGGGCGCCGTTAATTGCTGACGCCCAGTCGGGTTTTGGCAATGAGTTGAGTGCATGGACGGCTGCTGACGAGTTGGGTAGCGCGGGTGCAAGCTACATGGTACTAAATGATCAGGCCTGGCCGGCGACGTCACTACAGATTGCGGGCGCAAGGTCGACAGCGAATTACCTTAATATGGTTAAGGCGGCCGTGGCCGGTGCGCATGACTATGATTTGCAAGTCATTCCCAAGCTAGAGGGCACGAGCGTGTACGGCTACACGGGGCTAGTTGAACGGATTCGCTGTTTGCAGCAGCTGGGAATAGAGCAGATTGCCGTGTCCCGGCTGCACCAAGAAGAGCTTGAGAAACTAGGGGACGAACCTTTTTTTGCTCAACTTGGAGTTGCGCTGGATGATGAAAATATTTCTTTAGCCCAAGCCCAAGCACGGACGCCGGCGTTTATCATGCCTGTCCGGCAGACAATCGACTGCATTGAAGAAATGAATAGCAAGATTTTACATCTTTAAATTAAGGAGCTAATTATGAAAAATAAAGCGGCTGTAATGCGGCAAACTTTTAATGACCTGGCTTGCAAGAGCAATCAGATGCTAAGGATGCCGGTTGCTGGCGATGGCTTATCTGCAAAGATTGGCGAAAAAGCGGGCTTTAAGGCAATCAACGTAACGGGTTTGGCCGTAAATTCGGTATATGGCAAGCCTAACTGGGGTTTTGCAGATTTTTACATCTTGTTTAACCAGGCTAAAGAAGTAGTCGACAGTGTGAACATTCCGGTTCTGTGTGATGTGGGCACCGGTCACGGCTTCAGCGCCAATATAGCCAGGACTACCAGGAGCTATGAGGCCATTGGTGCTGCGGGAATCTATATTGATGACGGCGTGTGGCCCAAAGCCTGCGGTGACATGGCAGCCACGCTGATTGTCTCAGAGGCAGAAATGACCCAGAGAATAAGGGCCGCTGTGGAAGCCAGAACGCACGCCGACTTCACAATCATGGCCCATTCATCCGCACGCGCTGTCTGTAATCTTGATCAGGCGATTGCCAAGTACCGCAGCTATGTTATGGCGGGTGCAGACATGCTGTACGTGGATAGTATCACGAGCGTGGACGATTTACGCAAGATTGCGCAAAAAGTTCCCAACGTGCCGCTTTTAGCAAACCTCAATTTGTTGACCCAACCAGTAGATGCTAAAGAACTGCTTGCCCTGGGCTATTCGCTGACGACCCTCAGCGATGACGCGCTGCATGCCCGGGTGGCAGCGGAGCAGGCCAGTTTGGCTAAGGAAAAAGATACCGGGGCGGCGAAAAATAGTTCAACTGGCAATGATCAACGGGAGAAGTTCGAACAGTTGGTGGATACCGATAAAATGCGCCGGCTTGAAAGTGCCTATGCTAAATGATGCGGAATATGCAGATGAAGAAGCAGAAAACATTATTCATAGTGATTATTGTTTTGTTTTGGTTTGCGCAGTATGTTTACGTGCCGTATCAAACCCCTTATCTAACTGCCATTAACGTCACTTCCAGCTTAATCGGACTGGTGATCGGAGCGTATGGCTTTGCACAGCTGCTGCTTAGAATCCCTCTGGGGGTGTTGGCGGACTGGCGCTTGAATCATAAATTGATTATTGTTAGCGGCACTTTGCTAGCCGGCTTGGCTTCTTTAGCCCGCCTGCTCTGGCAGACGGGAACCGGCTTTTTGCTTGGAAATATCGTTTCGGGAATTGCAAGTGCCACGTGGCTGTCATTCATGATGTACTTTCTAAAAATAAATGACGAAGCAAGCAGAGTTGAAAACATGGGCATTTTGGTGATGGCCAATAATACAGGGATGCTGCTGGGATTCATCGCTTCAAGCGTGTTGGCTTCAAAAATTGCAATAACCGGATTATGTGCTCTGAGCACCGCAGCCGGCGTGCTCGCATTTCTTTTGGCCTTGTCCCTGCCTGTAGTTGAATTTCAAAACGACGCCGGGACGGACGCGCTAAAAAATCTGCGCCGCGTCTTCAAAAACAAAACGCTAATTACGTGCGGCGTCCTGGCCTTCATTCAGCAGGGAATACAAATGGCGACAACCATGTCCTTCACGACGCAGATTGTGAGAGAAATCGGTGCCCCAGCTTATTCTGAAGGGCTATCGTCGATAATTTACATGCTGGCAGCCGTTTTGTTTGCAAAGCTAACTGCGTCAAAGTGGATCGCACAATTTACCAAACGCCAGATTTTAGTTGCTAGTTTTATTTTGCTGGCAGCTTACTGCTTCCTGGTGCCCCTAGTGGGGTCAATTTACTTAATTTATTTGCTGCAAGTTATTCCAGGGGTTGGTACGGGTATTCTCTTTGCTATTCTCAATGCGGAAGCAATCTCGCGGGTGCCCCAAAACGTTTGGTCCACGGCAACCGGTGTTTTTCAATCTATTTATGCCTTGGGAATGACGAGTCTGCCTATTTTTGCCGGGCAATTGCGCGCAGCTTACTCGCTGACGACAGCCTTCTGGGGCTTAGGGGTTCTTGCTTTAGTGGGCGGGGCATTGGCAGTTAAATTCTGGTCCGATTAGTCACCGCAACTTTGAGCATTTTTTACATTTTATGAATATCTATTTACATTGAGACGTATTGCAAAAGCTCTATAATGAAAAATGTAACAAGTGAGCGAAACCGCTTACTAGTAAAAACTAAAGTAATTTTTAGGAGGAAAAACATGACACTTAGAATAGGTATTATTGGTTGTGGTTATAAAGGTGGCGACCATATTGACCGGGTGGCTAACCAAATCAACGGCGCTACTTTGGCCGGTGTTGCTGATATTAAGCAGGAACGTGCAGAAAAGTACGCTAAAAAGTATGGCTGCAAGCACTTCCAAACCGGTGATGAGTTAATTGAATCGCCTGATATTGATGCAGTTATGGTTGTTACCCGTCCCCACGACACGCACGTGCCATATGTGCTTAAGTCTCTTGAAGCAGGCAAGTATGTCTTTACTGAAAAGCCACTTTCAACTTCAGCTGATGATTGTATGCGTGTTGTTGAAGCCGAAACTAAGATTGGCAAGAGACTAGTTCAGGTTGGCTTTATGCGCCGCTACGACAATGGTTACCGTCAAATCAAGAAGGCCATTGACGAGGGCACTTATGGCAAGCCACTCCTGCTGCACATGACTCACAGAAACGAAACGACTGTTTCCGACTACTACGATAACGATGCTATTGTTGAAACGGCCATTCATGAATGCGACATCATGCATTGGCTGGTTGGCGACGACTACGACAAGGTATCCTGCTTCATTCCAGGCGCACAGACCAAGTACACCCACGAAGGCTTACAGGATCCACAATGCATGACTTTTGACACCAAGAGCGGTATTCATGGTGACCTTGAAGTCTTTGTCAATAACCACAACAGTTACGACATTAACTGTGAGGTTGTTTGTGAAGAAGGTACTATTGCCCTGACCAGTCCAATTTTCTCAAAGGTTAAGACCCAAGAAAGAGAACAAACTACCATTCCAGAAAATGATAGTGTTCGTTTCCGTCAAGCTTTTGACTCAGAAATCCAAGACTGGGTAAACGGTGTCTTGGCAGATCACTTAAACCCAACTGCTCCAACTACTTGGGATGGCTTAATGGCATGTGTAGCTGCTGATGCCCTGGAGAAGTCACGTGACAATGGCTTCGTAAGAGAACCAGTTGTATTGCCAGAAAGACCAGAACTTTACAAAAACTAGTAGTAGGGAAAGATTTTTATGAAATTAGCTTATGATGCTTCAATGTTTCGTGATAGTACACCTTTTCATGAAACTATAGATAAGGTAGCAGAGCTTGGCTATAAATATTTGGAGTTAGCACCGCGGACAGATTTCTTCTGGTTCTACCAATATCCTAAGGCCAATTCTGCTATGATTGCCAATGTACGCAAATGGTGCAGGGACGCAGGAATTGAAATTTCTTCTCTCGTTCCAGTTCAACAATGGTCATCTCCTGATGAACAAGAGAGGCAAGCAGCTGTTCGCAATATGAAGAGAACGATTTGGCTTGCTTCAGAGTTAGGTGTTGATACCATTAACACAGAATTTTCAGGTGACAAATACAATTCGGTGGCGTCAGAAGGCCAGTGGTACAAGTCCATGGAGGAATTGCTGCCAATCTTTGAAAAGGAAGGAATTCGTCTCGAAATTCAGGCTCATCCGAACGACTTTATCGAGTCTAGTTATGCAGCGGCGCAATTAATCCGCTCCCTTAACTCTGACAATGTTGGTCAAGTCTTATGTTCATCCCATGCCTTTTACTCTGATGGGGGCAAGGGTGACGTGAGAAAACAAATCCTGGATTCTAAAGATGTATTGAGCCATGTTTTAATTGCAGATACGTTTAATTACGCAGGATCGTATGGACTACGTTACACCATTAATCCGCCGGCTGCGCCTGTAACCATTCACCAACACCTGAATCCAGGTGAAGGTGAAGTAGATATGGACGCCTTCTATTCTACGCTGCGCGAAATCAATTTTGATGGTATTGTCACTAACAATGTGTTTATGTGGCCTGATCGAATTGAGTGGTCAAATGAAAAGACCCTGAAGTCGATTAAAGAAGGGCTTCATATTAAATAAAAGGAGGGCACTTATGCTTTCTTATAATGATTTTTGTATTAATAGAAAAGCTGCGCCTGGATTAGACCTAAAGGACTTTATCCAGATGGTTGCAGATCTTGGTATTAAATATATTGAGCTGCGTAACGATATAACTGGCAAGGTCGATAATTCAGCGATTCTGGATGGTTATCAACCAGAAGAGATTAAGCAGTTGCTTGATGAAAAAGGCATTCAGGTTGTTGATATCAACGCTCAAGGTAATATGGATTTAGCTGAGAAGTTGGATGAGAACCTAACTAGTTTAAACCAAATGATTGCCATCGGTAAAATCTTAGGCGTAAAGAATATCTTGTTCTGCCCAGTGCGTGATGCTAGCGATACGAGAAGCGATGAGCAGCGGCGCCAAGGTGCAATTGACAACATGAAGGTCTACGCTAAAGTGCTGAAGGAAAACGGCATGAGCGGCCTGCTTGAGCCGCTGGGCTTTGTCGATGCAACTTTGCAGACACCGTGGCTTGCCCAAGATATTATCAAGGCAGCCGGTGTCGATAACTTCAAGCTCGTGGCGGACAACTTCCACTACTACCTGGCCAATGTTACCAAGGAAGACTTTGACACTAAGGTGGATCCAACAATGGTTGGCCTGGTGCACCTGAGTTCCGTCGTTAACGATAAGCCACGTGAAGAGCTTGACGATGCAGACCGGGTTATGCTTGAAGACAATGACATCATGCATGTCGTTAACCACGTAAAGATGTTTGAAAACAGTTCTTACAATGGATTATACTCGTTCGAGCCCTTCTCACCAGACTTATACGAATGGGATGCTGAAAAAGCCAAAAAGGAAATTATTCATAGCATAGACTTGATTAATGCTAAGTAATAATTATGGTTACATTCTACTGATTTAGCCTAATTTGTTTACCTTAATATGATCCTTAATAGGGATACTGAACAATATTAAATAATGTTCAGTATTCCTATTTTTATTCCGTATTTTATAATTATGGTAAATTGTAAAATGAAGTTGAACACTTATCCTGATTAGAAAATAAAAAAAGTCCATTGGACTTCTCTGATAGAATGTAATTACCCAGAATTCTAGAAAGAAGTTGCCAATGAACTCGTTTAATTCTACCATATCTAATCACCAAAAGGGCCAACATCTTGCTTTGCAAGACCGCATAATTATCCAAGTTTTGCGCCAGCAGGGCCAGTCCCTGCGTCAAATTGCCGCCAGTCTCAATTGTTCACCCACCACGGTTAAGTACGAGCTTGAACGCGGCCAGATTTCTTTGTATCACGGTAAACGGTACCGCTATGATGCCCAAGCAGCGCAAAGACGCTACCAGACCAGGCGCAGCCATTGCGGTCGTAAGCAATCCTTCTTGGCCAAAACCCGCTTCATTAAGTATGTTGAGCAGCACTTCTTCAAGCAGGGCTGGTCGCTTGATGCCTGTGTGGGCCGGGTCTTAGCCAGTGGCGCCTTTATCCGGGAAGAAACGGTCTGCACCAAGACGCTCTATCATTATGTGGAAGGTGGTTTATTACGGGTTAAAACGACGGATCTGCCCGAATGCTTAAGCCGCAAGACGAAAGCTAAACGGGTACGCCAGCATAAACGCAGATTGGGCCGCAGTATTAGTGAACGGCCTGCTGCTATTAACCAGCGCCGCGAGTTTGGCCACTGGGAGTGCGATCTGGTTTTAGGACATAAAACCAAAGATGACCAGGCTCTCTTGACCCTGTATGAACGCATGACCCGCAAATTCATGATTATCCCGATTAAGGATAAGACGGCTGCCAGCGTCATGGCGGCCTTTAAAACCTTGCGCAGCCAATACCAGGAGCACTGGCACGCAGTCTTTAAGACCATTACCACGGATAATGGTTCTGAGTTTGCGGATTTAGCCCAGTTAGAAGAAGCAGCGCAGACGCTGGTTTACTACGCGCACCCTTATACTTCTTGTGAGAAGGGCGGCGTGGAGCGGCGCAACCGGTTAATCAGGCGCTTCATTCCTAAGGGCAAATACATCAAGGATTATGACTTAATGCAAATCTACGGCATTGAGGAATGGTGCAATAACCTGCCGCGCAAAATCTTAGCCTACCACACTCCCGATGAATTATATGAGAGAAGATTAGATTGCATCTATCAAAGCAAGTAGGGTGTTCAACTTAAAATTGCAATTTTCGATTTTATAATTATCAAGGGCTGTGGGCACGAAGAAATTTGCTCCAGGCCAGCTGGCTTTCAGGAGCAATCAAGAAGCTGCGACAAGTCCTTACAATAAGAACAATATTATAGGAAGAAAGAGTTGTGCAGGGACCGGATAAATGGATGGCGAGTGCGAATGGGGATAATTATTGCAGTTGGAGCGCAAGCAAAAAGGCGGGCCAAAACATTTAGTTTTGATCCGCCTTCTATTTAGATGTTTAACAGGTGGGACAGTCGCTTGTTGGTTTAACCGGCGATAATCTTTTCAATGCTGGATGAAATTTCCTGCTTGCACTGGTCATAACTCCACTGGTCAATTTCGGGAGCGCAAGGTTCAAACGAATACAAGCCGAAGTAGTTGCTTTCCTTGAACCAGTTGGCCTGATCAATGGTCTTCATGACGTCCTGATCATTGGCACAAATGAATAAACGGTCAGCGTCATCTGCTTCTTCAGGGCTCTTAGCAGCTGGAATTGAGCTTAAGTGAATCAACCC
This sequence comes from Lactobacillus sp. CA30L, assembly GCF_059900845.1. Lineage (NCBI taxonomy): Bacteria > Bacillati > Bacillota > Bacilli > Lactobacillales > Lactobacillaceae > Lactobacillus > Lactobacillus sp. CA30L. Next base: position 93,228 of record NZ_JBWXGB010000004.1, on the reverse strand, counting down.
GACCCGACTGACGTCAACCTTTTCGTCAAAGTCTTCCTTGGTAACACGGGCCTTGTAGTAGTGGAACGTGTCGGCAATCAGTTTGAAGTTTTTGGCGTCTGCTTCCTTGAGGACCTGTTGGGCGACCCACGGAAAGCGCAATGATGAGTCGCCGAAGCCCAGGGGTTCAACTAGGCCGCTCACGCCGACTGCACCGAGGATGTCGGAGTAAATGCGGATGTTGTGGACCAGGTCGGCAAACTTCTGTGCATCTGTGCGGATGTCGTTGGCATTTCTGATTGGGGTAAAGAGAATGTGCTGTGCGCCAATCTTCTGTGCGATATCAGCCAGCTTGGTGACTGTTTGGATTTTTTGGTTCCAGTCGCTGCGGTCATCCAGGTTGAACTCGGCCGAGATGTTGGCGACGTGGACGTCGTATTTGCGCTGCAGGTCGTTAAATTCGGCAACGCTCATATCGTCTAAGAAATTGCTGCCGCGGTGGATGTCTGTCCTTAATTCAATATTGTGGACGCCAACGTCATTGGCCAGTCTAACAAAGTCGCTGAGCGTTAATCCGCCCGCACAACAGCGGTTGATACAAAAGTCATTTAATTCTAGCATTGGTATTTTCTCCTAAATATTTTTAATTAACTTAATACTATTTGATAGGTTGTTTTTGGCAGTTTCGTAGTCCCACTTGCGCAATTCATCTGAGAAGGGCTCGAATGAAAACAGGCCACTGAAATCACTCTCTGAGAACCACTTGATGCTGTCGTAAGCACTAATCGCGTCCTGAGCAGGATCAGTCAAAAGAACGCGGTTTTGATCGGTAAGCTCTTCTTTAGGTTTCTGCACTTCGACCGTGCTCATGTGGATTAGCCCCACCTTGTCAACGTCAAGCTTGGTGTCTAAATCCGCACGGGTAACGCCCCCCATGAACCAGTGGAACAGGTCGGCGACCACCTTGAAGTTGGTGACGTTGGCCTCTTCAATAATGTCGATGGCCCTGAACGGCGTCCTAATTGAACTTTCTGGAAAGCCCAGCGTTTCAAATAGTCCCGACATGCCCTCTTCTTGGAGCCGGTCGGCGAAAACCTTGATTGTTTTAACGCCTTGGTCAAACTTCTCACTGTCGCTGCGGCCATCGTTTTTATCCATTACCGGACAAAAGAGGATCTTTGTGGCACCGATGCCCTTGGCAATGGCAATCATTTCGTCCAGTTCCTTAAGGTTCTGGTCTTCCTGCGCAAGCAGGTCAGTGCTGCCGAGGGAATTGATGTCTTCAACGTGAACGTCGTACTTCTTCAATAAGTCGTTAAACTCAGAAGTGCTCATTCCGTCCAAAATGTTTTTGTTACCAGGCACTGCGGCCAGATCATTTCGCAGTTCCACGTGCTTGATTCCAAGGTCGTGGGCGAGCTTGATGAAGTCCGCAACCGGAAGACCGGGCAGGACTTTCCGGTTAAGGCACAGATTCGTATTATTAATCATATAAAAACCTCCATTTTTTAAGTTGCTATTCGCGCCATAAAAGCGTTTCCCACAATTAATAGTAGATAACAAAAGGGAGATGGTAAATGTAAAACCTGACCAGATAATTGTATTTTCAACGTCTTCTAAAGGACAGCAAAAGGAGAAATTAGAGGGGAAAAACCTGCAACTGAGAGATCGAAAAACAGGCAAATTAATTCGCATTAAATGTAATCTTCTGTTGACATTTAACCGGAATCATCTAGAATAAAATGTAATCATGTGATTACATTTAGCAAAGGAGCTATTGCTTTGATCAAAAATAAACTCAAGGTCCTGCGCGCGCAGAATAATTGGACCCAGGAGCAGTTGGCGGACAAGGTGGGAATTTCCCGGCAGGCGGTCATTTCGATTGAACGGTACAAGTACATGCCGTCTTTGGAACTGGCGTTTAACCTGGCCAAGGCCTTCAATCTGACCGTTACCGACGTCTTTTACCAGGAGGAATAACGCACCTGGGGATTTTTCAAGGAGAAAAGAAAATGAATGTGATGATTAAGAACGTCTTGCTGTTTGGCTTCTACCTGATTTTTGTTTGTTACTGGGGCTACGTGGCTAGGAAGGGCAAGAAGGAGAAAAACGACGAGCGCTGGCAGCTGATTGATGCCAAGTCGGACAGCATCACGCTGAAATTGACTTTGCCGGTCGCCGTGGCTTTGGCCTTCCTGGCACTGAATATCCCGCTCACAAAGCAAAACCTGAGCGGGCAGGTTATTGCCTTCTGCGTCGCCTTGCCCCTAATCATCTGCCTGATCAAGATTGTTGCGCTGAAAGTTTACGAGCACCAACTTTAGGAAGAAAGTAGGAATTAAAATGAACAACTTTGCCAAAGACATGATGTGGCTAGTGTTTATCGCAATTACGTTTATTTACATACGATATGTTTCAAAAACTAAAAATAAAGAAAAAAATGATGAACGCTGGCAGCTAATAAGAGCCAAGTCAGACAGCTTTACCCTAAAATTCATCTTAATAGTAACTGTCGCAATGCTAATGGTAGCTTCTATTGTGACACCACCGCAAGCAGTACTATATAATGTTTTATTGCTGTACTGTGAAACATTGCCATATGGCATTTTCTTTTTAAAGCTATTATCGCTAAAGTATTACGAAAAGCGGTTATAATTCGATATTAGAAAATCAAAAGGAACACAGCTATCTTTGCTGTGTTCCTTTTGGTTATATTGAATATACTACATACATAGGAAGAAATTTGTTTTAACCGGTTTTATTTCGAAATCTTTTTGGATTATTTTTCCCACCTGCAGTGTGTATATCCTTGTTTAGCTGCTTTGCGCAGTGTTGTCTTTGTGATGTGTCCGTGAGCTCGGGTTAAACCGCGGCATCCCGAACTATAATGATATCTCTTGCCGGACGCTGGAGCTATGTAGACAGTCCGGTTGCTGCGTTTATTGACGGCAACTGTTCTTTTGTGAGGTTGTCTTTGGCGACGTGAATATTTCTTTAGGTAAGTTAACTGAGTTTGCTGCTTGGTAAGCCAGGCTAGGCGCCTCTGCTTTGCATGTTTACGCCCCTGAACTCCTTGTTCTTTAACTTGACGGCTAACTGTAGTTTCTGTAGAACGTGCTTCATTTGCATGGTCATTTTTTGCACCAGAGACAAGTTGGCCGTTAGTACTGATTAAAATTATTATTGTTGCGATTAGCCAAAACCACGACTTTTTGCAAAATCGTTTTTGATGTTTCATCAATTCTACCTCCGTATATTCAATTAATTATTGTAGGAAAATAATATATAAACGTCAATGCTTAATTGTTATAAATTTAGGTAGATGAAATTTTTAATGTGTGCAGCTGGCTCTCTTAATAAAGCTTTCTTGTATCTATTCTCCTTCACTCTGGTTGACCTGTAGCTGGATGTTGAACAGCTGCGTTTCAAGGTTTCCGCTTCTGAGTGCATTTTGAATGAGGTAGTCCAGTTTTTCGAGCTTAACGCTGTAATACTTTGACTTCGGCGAAACGGTCCCATCCCGCATTATTGCGTCTAGCTTGTTAACGGTCAGGTTGTGGTAGTTGATGACTTTTTCGTCAAGAATCTTCTGCGCGGCAGCACTTTTAATGATGCTGGGCAGAACGGAAGCTCCCATGTTGGTCTTCATTACCCTCCGCTGCACGTCCTTGCTTGTGCATAGAAGCTTCATAAATTCCCACGCGCCCCGGACGTTGTGCGCCTTGCTGGAGATGGCAAACATTGTGGTTTCCATTGGCGTCGCCTGCACGTTTTTGCGTCCCGGCATCTTGGTGCATTCCCAAAGAAACCGGTTGTCCCGCGTAATATGAAACGGGTAGGAGGTGTACGTGCGGTACTGGGCCAGGCCTAGCGGCATGAAGGCTACGCGCCCCTTGTCGAACAGCTGCGAGGTAACGTTATACGACGGCTGGTCGTTGGTGATGTTTTCGATTAGTGAGAAGGCGCGCCGGACGCTATCCGTCGTCAGCTGCACGCTCTCGTCATTCCTGTCGAAGAGGTTGCTGCCGTATGCAAGTTGCGCGTCCTGCCAGTTGTAGTCCCGCGTCACGCTGTAGTACTTCTGGCGGTTGCCAGCGTGACTGACCCAGTGACATAACTGGTAAAAGTGCTGCGGAGTCCACTCTTGCCGCGGTGTTGGGATCTTCAATTTTTTGAGCAGCGTTTTATTCATTACCATTAAGGTGGGGTTTGCTTCATAGGGCAATGCCAATTGTTTGCCGTTGTACTGGCCCGCCTTAAGCGTGCTCTGGTAAAACGTGGCCGGGCTGATGTTGTCTTCCTGCATGAGCGGCTCCAGGTTCTTGAACGCCCCCTCGCTTGCCAGTGCGCCAAATTCTTGGTCCGGTACAATAATCAGGTCGGGCGTCTTGTTTTCAATAATCTTTTCGCTCAGCCAGTTGCGGTAGTCTTCACGCTGAATGCCGCTTTCGTACCTCACCTTAACGTCGGGGTGGGCCTTTTTGAACTTTTGAATGGCGTAGTCAATCACGTTGTACTGGTGACCGTTGGGCACACCCCAGCTGCTGCTGGTATAAAGCCCAATGGTTAGGGTCTTTTGCTCCTTATTCACGTGGTACTTCCAGAAGATGATGCCGGCAAGCAGGCAGAGAAGCGTTATAACGGCTAGAACTATGCTATTTCTGCGTTTCATTGTCATTATCACCGATGTTTTCGCTTGTGACGCCGGTTTGCACCGCCCAGATTGCCAATTGGGTGCGGTCGCGCAGCTGCAGCTTGTCGAGAATCTTAGATATATAATTGCGCACCGTTCCCTCCGATAAAAACAGCTTGGCCGCAATCTCCTTATTAGAAAGCCCCAGTCCGACCTGTTGAATCACACGCCATTCGTGCCTGGAAAAGTTCTGCGTGTTCTTGTCGTTAACCTGAATCGCGTAGTTGGCTTGAGCCATTTTAGAAAACAGTCGAAAAACCTTGCCTGCAATGTCGGGGTTAATCATCGCACCACCGCTGTAGACGGTCTTGATGGCCTCGTACAGTTCGGTCGTTGAAGCCCCCTTGAGCAGGTAGCCGGACGCGCCGTACTTGAGGGCGCTAAAGATGAAGTCATCGTCATCAAAGGTAGTGAGAATGATGACCTTGATGTCCGGGTATTTTTCCTTAACGTACTTGGTGCACACCGTGCCGTCCATCACGGGCATGCGCACGTCCATCAGGATAATGTCGGGCCGCTCCTTGGGGATGCTATCCAGCACCTCCTGGCCGTTGGCCACCGTTGCGGTGACGGTGAAGTCAGGACTCGCGCTCAGAATAATCTTAAGTGAATCTCTTATGAGTTGCTGGTCGTCCGCAATCATGATCTTAATCATTTGTGTCATCCTCCACTGGAATTACGACGGTCGTGGTAAAACCATTCTGACCGTCAAAACTAATTTTGCCGTTAATAATTGCTACCCGTTCCTTCATCTGCGTGATGCCGTAGCCGGGCTTGATGGTCGCGGTTCCCGTGCCGTTATCCCTAATTACCATTTGGCACGTATTTTGGTCGGGCTTAGTGCAGCTGATGTTTACCTGGCTTGCGTGACCGTGCCGCAGGGAATTGGTAATCGATTCTTCAATGATGCGGAAGACGACGTCTTCGGTTGTTTTTTCGAATTCCGTTGTTCCCCAGTGATATGAAAAGTTGATTTTAATGCGGGAAATATCCGCGTACTCCTGCAGCATCTTCTTGAGCGATTCCTGCAGGGTGTAGTTTTTCAGTGCGCCCGGCCGGATGCGGTTCAGGGCCTTGCGCACGTCCTTGAGCCCCTGCTTGACCGCAACCTGAATCTTGGTCAGCTGCTTCTTGGCCGCGTCCGGATCAATCTCAATCAAAACCAGCGTCGCATCGATTCCGGCCGCAATTCCGGTTAAGGCGTGACCGACGGAGTCGTGAATATCGCGGGCAATCCGCTTTCTTTCCCGGTCCTGTGCAATCCGTTCCGACAGGGCGGCATAGTTTTTCAATTCGTGGTTGGCCTTGGAAGCCAGTGCGAGCTTGTTTTGGATGTCGTTTTCCAAGTTTAGCTGGTAAATGGCAAAGTAAATCAGAATCAGGATGAATAACGCCAGGTTGAGCGTGGCGATGAAGTTTTTCCAAAAGATCAGTGCCGGTCCAATCTTGGCAGGCAAAAAACTCAGGTAGGTGGTCAAATTAGGCAGGGTTGTGAGGCGGCTGAGGATAGAATAGTCCGTCACCAGCAAAACAAGTAGCAGAAAAGCAATTACGATTGTCCAGATTAGGTAATCGTGAAAGTTGTACTGGTTGCGGTTGCTGATAATAAAGTCAACAAAAATAAAGAGAAAAATTCCGTTGTAAGTCATCCGCAAGCTTGCAAAGACGATAATTGCCAGGAGAAATTCGGTCAGGATGACCGAGTTTTTTAATTCCAAATTATGGTTAAACTCGTTGCTGTGGTGGTGAACGGATATCACCACAGCGAGCACCATGAAGCTGCTGATACTCTGCCAAAAAATGGTTTGGGGCGAGTCGGGTATGTGGTGCAACGAGGATAAAAGCTGGTAGGACTGCTCCGTTCTAATAACGTAGTCGGTCGCATATATGAACAGGGTGGCATTGAAGAGGATGGCAAAGAAGTTGAGCCACATCATAATCCGACGCAATAGAATCAGGTGCTTGAACTTGGGCATTATTGCCACCCCAAAACGTTGTAGCGGTTGATGTTTTTGTTTGTAATCAGGTAAACCGGCAGGATGATTTTCCGGGGCACGTTTTTGCCCGCAATCAGCCTGTAAGCCATCTTCACGGCTGTCTTGCCCAGGTTGATCGGTGTCTGGGCAGCGGATGCGATGGCGTTGCGGTTGACGCCGAGCAGCTTCTTCATGTTTTCCGACCCGTCGACACTGTAAACGTCAATTTGCCGTTTGACCCTGACCTCATCGATTGCCGCCAGGGCGCCGACCGCCGCCTGGTCGTTCAAAGCCATGATCGTGTCGAACTTGGGGCCGCGTTTGAGTGCTTTTTCAACGAGGGGCAGAGTAATCTCGGATTGGCCCAACGTGTTGACCTTGCGGACGATGCGGTAGTTTCCTTGGTGCAAGGCATATTTGATTGTATCGGTGAAACCCTGAATGCGGTTGTTGGCGGAATAGGCGGAGTAATGCTCCAAAAGGAAGATGCGCGCCCTTTTTTTGTGTCGCAAAAGGTAGCGTCCGCACAGCTGCCCCGCCCGGTAATTATTGGAAAGGATGGTGCAGTCACTGTAGCGAGCCGACTTCATTTGCGAGTCGACGACGACGATCTTGATGCCCTTGTTGTGGGCTCGGCGCAGCGCATTCTGAATTTTGATGCTGTTGCCGTCCACCGGATTAATAATGATGGCACTCACGCCGCGGGCGATAAAAGAATTCAGCTCCTCTACCTGCTTGTCGACAATCAGCGCGGGGTCACGGTTGTACAGGCGCCCGTGACGGTAGTCGACGTAGTTGGCAACCTGTTCGTTCAGAACGGGGTAGAAGCTGTTATTCATGGTCATGTACGTAGCACCAATTTTGACCTGCTTTTTCTGGCTGGGATTGGCAATAAATATCCCAAAAACCGCCAGTACAAGGGAAGCAGCTATAAAAAGCTCTGTGCCCAGCAGCGCTTTTGTTCGGCCACCACGGGAATTATTATGGTGCTTTCGAAATCTGCGCATGTTCATATGTCCATATGGCCCTCTCATCAATTCAACTAATTGCATAAGCACTTGTACGTATTTGCTTCTTATTTTAATTATTGCCGAAAAAGCTGCCGCAATCAACAAAATCGCGAAAGTGCTTTCAAAAATATGACATTTGTCACATTTACTTTAGTGACATTTGGCACTGTGAGCGCATCCAAAGATTGTGGTATTTTTAACTTACTTAAATTGAAGAAGAGGGGGATGAAATCTTGAGATACGTGATTTTAGTTTCACACGGGCAGTTTGCCGAAGGCATTAAGTCGTCACTAGACATGTTTGCCGGCGATGCTACCCAGCGCTGTTTTGCCCTATGTCTGCACAACGGCGAATCTGCGGATGACTTTGGCAAGAAGGTTACTGAATTTTTGCAGAAAAAGCAGTTCACCAAGGATGACGACTTTGTTGTGCTTGCCGATATTATCGGGGGCAGCCCGCTAACCACGTTTTTGGACTTGTTTGCGGCCCAAGGCTACTTAGAAAATAGTGTTGTGTTAGGCGGCGTGAACTTTTCAATGGCACTTACAGCGGTGGTTTCCCTGGATGTGATGAGCAAGGAACAGCTGGTGGAAGCGGCCTTGAGCGAGGGCCAAAAGGCAATGAAGCAGTATGAAGTGGCGTCTAGCGCAGCGGAAGACGATATTTAATTGAGGAGGAAAAACATGACAGTTTCATTAATTAGGGTGGATGACAGAATAATCCATGGATTGATTACTACTCGGTGGGCCAAAGAGCGTCCTTGTGACGGCATTATTGCGGTTAACGATAAGGCTGCATCAAACCCCATCTTGAAGTCAACTTACAAGACTGCTGGTGAAGACCAGGGCAAGAAAACCTTTGTCTGGACGATGGATCACTTTAAGGACGTGCAAGACAAGGTATTGAACTCAAAGACGCGTTACTTCCTAATTACTAAGAACCCGCAGGACATGAAACACATCCTGGTTGATCTCAATTTTGTTCCCAGTGACCAGCAGGAATTGATTGTCGGTCCCGGCAACGACCGCCCCGGTGCAATCAAGCTGGGCAACAACCAGTCATTTACGCCGGAAGAGGCTGAAGCCTTTGAGGAGATCAGCAAGAAGGGCTACAAGGTTCACTTTGCGCTGCTTCCGGACAAACAGCTAGGCTACTGGGACAAATTCAGGGGCAAGTTTGGCTATTAAGTCAAGAAACTATTCTTAAAGTTTGTTTTTATTGAAAAGAAGGAGAAAAAATGACTATAAGTTGGTTACAGGCCGCTATTCTGGGAGTTTTTGCATGTTTGTGCTCAAATTCCTGTATGGCCGGCCAAGCAGTGGGCAATTATACGATCGGGCGACCGCTAGTCGGCGGACTGGTCTGCGGGATTGTCTTGGGGAATCTGCCACTGGGCATTGCCTGTGGCGTGGCAACGCAGTTGGTTTACATCGCGCTTGTTACCCCCGGTGGTACCGTTGCCGCTGACGTGCGGGCAATTTCATATATTGGTATACCCCTGGCAATGGTTGCGATTTCGTCACGTGGCTTGAGTCCGATGAGTTCGGAAGCCGCAAATATGGCCAAGTCGCTTGCTACATTAGTAGGTACAGTCGGTTCCGTTTTGTTCTATGCCGTTGCCTTCATGAACTTGATCTGGCAGGCTTTCGGCTGGAAGGATATTGAGAAGGGCAAGCTGAACCGTCTTTACGGCGTTGACTTCGGCTGGCCGTGGGTATCACACCTGGTATTCTCATTTTTGCCTACGCTGCTCATGACCCACTTCGGTGCACAAGCCGTTACGGCGCTGAGAACTGCCCTCCCAATGGATGGCATCCCGATGAAGACGCTGTTCACCGTTGGTGCAATGCTTCCGTGTGTCGGTATTGCAATCTTGCTGCGGCAAATTATCAACAAGGCGCTTGACTTTATTCCCTTCCTCGTTGGTTTTACTTTAGCAGCGTCTTTGCACTTAAACCTGGTTGCGGTTACGGTTATTTCATTACTGTTCGCCGTAATTATGTACGAAATTGAAATGGCAAAGGGCGCAGATAATTCGGGCTCAACTCAGACCGCTGCCGCTTCAACTGGCATTGCTGATGACGACGAAGAGGAGGATATCTAAAGATGGATGTTGAGAAGAAGAAATTAAGCCGCAAGACTTTGAACAAGTCCTTTAACCTGTGGTTTTGGGGCGCGCTAACCTGTTTTTCACAGGAGCACATGCAGACCTTTGGATACCTGTGTTCCATGCTGCCAATCATTAAGGAATTGTATCCGCATGATAACGAAACCCAAACCGAAAACATCAAGGCCTACACGGCATTTTTTAACACGAATCCGATGCTGGGTACGGTCATCATTGGTGCCACTGCCAGCCTCGAAGAAGCCCGTGCTAACGGTGAAAACATCGACGGCCAGACCATCAACGATATGCGTGCCGGCTTGATGGGTCCGATTGCTGGTATTGGCGATTCCCTGATCGATGGAACTCTGATTCCAATTTTGCTTGGTATTGCCTTGGGCATGTCACGAAATGGTTCACCCGTCGGTGCAATCTTCTACATCATTGCTTGGGACCTGATTGCATACTTTGGACAACGCTTCTTGTACTTTCGTGGTTACAAGCTAGGTGATCAAGCTGTTGGCTTCCTGGTTGGTAAGCAGGGCAAGGCAGTGCGCCGGGCAATTTCGATTGTCGGTGGCATGGTTGTCGGAGGCGTTTTGGCCACTTGGGTTAACGTTACGACCTCACTGCAATTGAAGGACTCTACGGGCCACGTCTTCCTCGACTTACAAAAGCAACTCGACGGGATTTTTCCCGGCCTCCTGACCGTTATCGTGACGCTGTTCTGCTGGTGGCTAATGGCTAAAAAGCACGTTTCGGCCATCTGGACGATGATCATCCTGATTGGCGTCGCTCTTATCGGTGTTGTTCTTGGCGTATTCAACCCGGGATTGAAATACTAACTTCAAAATGGAGAAAAGGCATGACTATTAAAGAATTAACTGCTGGTTACCAGAAGGAAGTAAATTACCAGAAAAAGATGCTGCGCAACCTGCAGTATTGGCTGCAGACGTTTCTGTCCGTCGGGGCGATTGGCCTGGTGCTGTGCTACTACTTTTATGGCAAAACCACCTGGTTATTCGTTCTTGGCGTGCTAATGCTAGGTGTTGGTGCACTCGGTGCTGCGGTGATAGCCTATGGCAAACATCGCGGTAAGCAGAACGTCAAGCTGGTGATTGCCGATTACCAAAAGAAGATTGAATATTTTAAAAAGTAGAATGTTGCTTGCTCAAAAAGTTATTCGATTTCTAGAGTCTGGGAAAAAAGTGCTCTTGAAGTTAAATTGAAAAATTTCACAATTTAAAAAGGCTGATAAATCAACGTTTGATTAATGTGATTTGTCAGCCTTTTTAGTTAGATTAGAGTTTTTTCCCAGACTCTTTTATTTTGTCCGCCACCCTGTTTTCTAATAATAGAAAGAGTAGATATGGTGTATGTTAGTTGACTCAAGTTGTGCTTATAATACTATTTGTATTAAAGAAAAATTGAATTTTTATTGCTTGCTGAGAGTAATTAATCAGGATTCATAGCTAGCCCAAATCAATTTGCTAAAGACAAGCTATAACTAACGCAGAATAGATAATGCAGAATAGAATTTTTAATTAGAGAACATAGAAAACGACTGAGAGGGCGTTGGACGTGTATAAAAAATTTAAAACCTACTTTGCGCTACTACCATTATTTTTTCTCTCCTTAGTAGTTCAGTAATTGCTCTAGCGGTCTCTCGCCTGGTGAGACCTTCTACCAGTGGGCCGATTATGATTCCAACGTCCCACACAATCTACTGGCGTGCCTGGTTTAACATTGCGCGCCGGAATATCAAAGATGCGGTATACGCGAACGAGCTTGATCACAACCAAAAACTGGTCAGTGGCTCTGTTAAGCTAACTAAGCTCAGGTACCACAACAACGGTTTAAACTACGATACTATTTATACGTACCGCAATAGTGTTACCACAGAAAGGTCACGTCGGGCTTTAAAACTATCCTAGGTGACATCGAAGATATGGTTATGTTTGATTGCACGACTGGAGTGACCAATGGTGGTGCCACGTATCATTATGAGAATATGGGTATTTTGAACGGTGACAACCAGCTGCTTAAAAATGACCGTCCCTAGCCCGTTTAATGGTGGCGGTGAGGATGTAAACTTTCCGTGGACCGAGATAGATCTTACGGGCACGAAGACCTGGGATGACAACCAGAAAAAAGACGGTCTAAGTCAATCATGGTACACCTAGTAATCAAGGGACCCAATGGCGAATTGAATCAACCACTCCAAAGCAAAGTAGTTACGGCCAAGGACAACTGGCAATGCAGCTTCAAAGATGTGCCGGTCTATGATTGAACAGGGCAGCCCAGCCAGCATGGAAGACAAAGTGGCGGATTACAAAGTTATTAGCCCAATTGGTGTGAATCTGACTAACAAATACACAGCACTGTGCCAACGCCGCCAGACAACGGTGACAAGAGCGCGCCGGCTGAATATCTAGCAAAGCCGGGCAGCACCACTCCTAACAATGCAAAAGGCAAGGGCAGGTGTCCTTCAGGAGTCGTTCCGTCTCAGCCTGCAAAAGCAGTGACTAATATTGGTAAAGATAAGCGGACGCAAAGAGACAAGGCTGATAAGCAATCTGCTAAAAAGCATCTGGTGCCCAAAACCGGTACCGAAATGCGACCAGCTTAGTGGTAATATGCGTACTGCTTGTTTTGATTGTTAGTGCAATCGCTTTTAAAAAGAGACGGGTCTAATAAATGTAATAGTTCTATTGCTTAGAAAGCGGACCGTTTCATCATAATTAGCGGAGCAAAATGGGAAGACCGAAGTTTTAAACTTGCGGTCTTCCCATTTGGATTGTTCATAAATCAATTGCTAAAATTTGGTTTCCTTGATGTCATCTTCTGGCCGGTGGTCCTGAATCCGTACGACCTGCCAAGCCAGCGCGCTGTCCGGCATGTCGCTAAGGTCAACGGTCAGCTTGTCATTTTCGTAGGTAAAAGTCGGCTCGGTTCGTTCCTCGATCATCTCAATGCGGTTGGGCGCCTGGGCCAGCCCGGTAACTATGAGCTGACGCGGTATTGGCTTCTTAAGGAAAATATATTTCTGGTAGGGCATGTGTCGGTTTTGCAGGACAAAGCCGTGGTCGACCTGGAGGCTGCATGGTTCGCCTTCATTGAGTGCGTGACCAAAAAGGTGCATCCAGTTGTTGATGCGGTCAAGCAGCGCACTGCTTTCCGCAGTCAAGCTGCCGTCATCATTGAGGGCAATGTCGATATATGCGCTCTTACCGTCCCTACGGCTTTGCACAATCTGGTCAATCACGTTTGCGTCTGTCAGTTTGCTCCCGACGTGCTCGTCAACCAGTGCAATCGTGTACTTTTGGCCGGCCCGTGCAAATTCGGCTTGCGCACCGTTTGAGCTGATGGCACGGGCACCGATATTGCGTGCAGTCTTGACCAAGAAGTCGGCGTCTGCATTTTGACCGGCTTTTAGCTTAAAATTTAGGATGATAGCAAAATCAGGATTCATTAGTTCTCTCTCCTCAATACATGTTAGTATTAAGTTTAACGCAAAAGGGGGAAATTACGAAAGATGAAAATTATTATCTCACCCGCGATGAAGATGAAGGTCGACCAGGAGTCCTTTCCCGTTAGGTCTACACCGCAGTTTTTGCGGGAGGCTGGCGAATTGGCGGCTTTTCTTAAGCAGTGCAGTGCGGCAGAATTGCAGCAAATCTGGCAGTCAAGCGCGCGCACGACCAAGGAGGGCTGCCGGCAGTTGGAAGTGATCGACCTGACGCAGACAACAGGGCTGACGCCGGCAGTTATTTCTTACTCGGGCATCCAGTACCAGTACATGGCGGCGGATTTGTTTACCACGTCGGCGCTTGATTACCTGCAAGAGAATGTCCGCATCCTTTCCGGCCTTTACGGTGTCTTGCGTCCCTTCGACGGCGTCTGGCCGTACCGTTTGGAAATGAAGAACAAGGCAGCCGGGTTCCGCGAGCCCAACCTGTATAAGTTCTGGGGGAGCCGCCTGGCCGACAACCTCTTTAGTGAAGACAACGTGGTGGTCAACCTGGCCTCCAAGGAATATTCGCAGAGTATCGCACCCTATGCGACTGGCTCGCGCCAGCTGCTCAACGTCATCTTCCAGGAAGAGAAAAACGGCCAGTGGAAGACCGTCGGCGTGCACGCCAAGATGGCCCGCGGCGAAATGACGCGTTTTATTGCCGAGCGGGGACTGACTGCGCCCGAGCAGCTGCAAGATTTCAATGACTTTGGTTTTGAATACGATTCTGCCGTCAGCACTCCGAGCGCCTACGTCTTCAGGACCAAATTTGACTTTAAAAGGCGGTAGAAACGCACGCCCGGGAATTAGCAGCTAAACAAAGTATACCTATGAAAAGCGAGGATAATATGGAAATTGTTTTTGTTCGTCACGGTCAGACCGACCTGAATAAGACGGGGCGCATACAAGGGGCGCTTTTTGACCACGACCTGGATGAAGAGGGGCGCGCTTACGCAGAAAGAGCCGCAGCCCACTTCGATCCGACGCCGTTTGACCTTGTCTTCTCCAGCCCCATGAAGCGGGCGCTGACAACCGCCCGGATTTTTACCAAGGGGCAAAAGAAGATCAACGTAGACCAGCGCCTAATTGAGTTTAACTTCGGCGAGTGGGACGGCCAGTACCTTAAAGAATTAGGGCAAAAGCACCCCGATGCGGTTGATCCCTGGGGCAAGGCCAGTGCTGCTTACGTTAAGTATGCACCAAGCGGCGAGACCTTTGCCGAGCTCGACCGGCGTTGTGGCAGCTTCTTGGCCGACATGCGGAAAAAATTCCCGCAGCAAAGAATCCTGGTGGTTTGTCACGGCACCCTTATCCGGATGATGTTTGCCCACTTTTTTGCAGATGGTGACATGAACTTCTTTGAAACGATGGACAACTGTGCCCTGGCAAAAATTTCTGTTCGCGCCGGCATTGTGCGCATTAATTACTATAACCGCTCCCTGGTTTTTGACTGATTGAATAAGCCCAGGTCCCCTCATAATGAGTGGGGCCTTTTTTGCGGCCGCAAATAGTCAACGGGCAAAACCGAAGAACGGCTACCAACTGGACTTTATCCTAAATTTAACGGCCACGCTGACCAAAGCTGCCCCCAAACTAAAAACTATTTTTAAGTTGACGAACGCGTTTTCAAGCGGTATTCTTTTAGAAAGTGACACGGTGTCACTTATGGGGTACAGGAAGGTGTTGACGAAAATGGTGAAGACAACTTTTACGAATTTGTCGGCGTCCAAGAAGGACCTGATCCGTCAGGCTCTGCTGCATGAATTCAGTAGCTATCCCCTACAAAAGGCGCAGGTTGCGCGGATTGTCAAGGATGCGGGAATCGCGCGCGGCGCCTTTTACAAGTATTTTACCGATTTGACCGACGCGTACCTCTACCTCTACCACTGTGCGATGCAGGAGATTCATGCCGGCTTCAAGCGGCAGGTCTCATTTAAGCCGCAGGTTTATTACCAGGCTGTGGTCGAGTTTATTGAGCAGACCCAGTCGAGCAAATACGCGCGCCTGGTAAGAATGCACGTGCTGTTTAATGAAAATACGGTTGCCGAGCCGTTTCCATCTGACGCTCTGCGTAAGCTTGACTCGCAGACGTGGAGCGCGATGGTTCTTAGCCACGCGGCCATTCACATGGTGCTTGAAAATCCTGCGCAGAAGGAAGTTGTACTGGACCGCTTTAAGGCAGGTCTTGAATTACTAGACAAGGGAGTAAATTAGTGTTTTTAGCAATTAAAGAAATTAAACGGGAAAAATTGCGTTACGGCTTGATTATTTTGATGATTTTCTTGATCAGCTACCTGATTTTTGTACTATCGTCACTGGCAGTTGGCCTGGCTAGCCAAAACACGCAGGCGCTTGAGTCGTGGGGGGCAAAGCAGGTGGTATTGAACAAGAATGCCAACGTCAACATGAGTCAGTCAGTGTTAACCAAGGAGGACCTGAAGGACGCCAAAATCACCAAAGACGAGGCGCTGGTTGGACAAACGCCGGTGGTCGTCAAGGATAAGAAGCGTCCGCAGGTGTCTTCCCAGTTCATCGGCGTCAAGAAGTCCCAGTTCATTTACGCCAACCAGGGATTGATTGCCGGCAGAAGGGCCAAGAAGGACACCGAGATCGTGGTTGACCAGGCCTTTAAGATTAAGGGCTACAAGCTCGGTGATAAGTTGGAACTGAACGGTTCGAAGACCAAATATCGGATAGTCGGTTTTGTCAAAAACGCAAAGATCAACATCGCTCCCATAACCTACGGCACGCTTTCAAGCTGGAAGAAGCTTCGCCGCGGAATGCCGGATATGCGCGCTTCGGCGATTATTTCCCGCCGGCAAAATTTCCGCTATAACCATAAAGACGGCAAGACTTATCCCGTCAAGACCTTTATCAGCAAGCTTCCGGGCTACACCGCCCAGAACATGACCTTTGAACTGATGATTGGCTTTCTCTTTGTTATTTCGTTGATTATTATTGCCGTCTTCTTGTACATTTTAACTATTCAAAAGATGCACAACTACGCGGTCATGCGTGCACAGGGCATTCCTAGCAGCACGCTGGTCAATGCGACGATCAGCCAGTCCGTTATTTTGGTTGTCTGCGGCGTGGTGCTCGGTTTGCTGGCGCTGGCGGCAACGGCCAAACTGCTGCCGGCAGCGGTTCCGATGAGTTTTACGCCTCAGATTATTGTGAGCGGAACGGTCGGCCTGCTCCTAATGGGAGTCATCGGCAGCCTGATTCCGGTACGGTCAATCCTTAAAGTAGATCCTGTAAAGGCAATAGGTGAATAAGATGGCAATTATCGAATTAAAAAACGTTAAAAAGGTATACGGGAAGGGTGCGGCCGAAGTTGTTGCGCTTAAAAAGATTGACTTCAAGGCAAACAAGGGTGAAGTGGTCCTCATCATGGGTCCATCCGGTGCCGGCAAGAGCACGTTTTTAACGATTGCCGGATCGCTGCAGAAGCCGACCGCCGGCCGGGTTTTGATTAGTAACGAGGACATTGCACAGCTCTCTGCTAAGGGCAGCAACAACTTGCGCCTGAATCACCTGGGCTTTGTCCTGCAGTCCTATAACCTGGTGCCGTTTTTGACCGTGAAGGAACAGTTCGAACTCGTTGATCGCGTTAAAAAGGGCGGCAACATTGACCGGGAGGCCCTGCACAACTTGCTCGACCGCCTGGGCATTATGAATCTGGTTGACAAGTATCCGGGAGAACTATCGGGCGGTCAGCAGCAGCGTGCCGCAATTGCACGTGCGCTCTATGCTAACCCTGAGGTTTTATTAGCCGATGAGCCCACGGCTTCGCTCGACAGCAAGAACGTTGACGAGGTGGGACAGTTGTTCAAGGACCTGGCTAAGGAGTATAAGAAGGCCGTCATCCTGGTAACGCACGACCCCCGTCTAGAAAAATACGCCGATCACATTTATGAAATGATGGACGGAGAAATGACCAAGAAAAAGTAGCCGGAGAATTCAAACAAAAAAATAAATTCAGGATGTCCAATTTTTGCGTGTAAAGTTGGGCATTTTTGGTACAGAGGTAAATTTAAAAGCGCCTTGTTAAAATGATAAGTGCTGCTTGCTGTACAATGAAAATATGAGTGGTCGAATAAAGGTAAAAAGCGCTTTATCCTTGACAAAACAGTTTTAAGTTTACTATTCTAACATAAGATAACTGGCTGTTATTTTTAAAACTATCTGATTGGCAATTTGTACTGGAATAAGCCGATCTGACCGCTTTATGGTAGTTAGTCAGTTGTTCAAAAGAGCATCGTGCGTGTGTATGAATGTTATACAATCCGTTTTTTTAGCGCTTGGTTCGGGGCAAAATGACCTGATCAAAAGTTAAAATTGTTATAAATGGGGTAAAAAAATGAATGAGGTTCCAAAGGATAAGTCGATTGAATTGTCAACGGACTATCAAAATAATAGCATTAACATGAATTTTTCTGAGGATCTGACGGATGACCGCGAGCGGGGCTATATCCTGTCTGCCGCCTTCTTCTCTTTTTGTGCGTCACAGGGGCTGAGCAAGGCCGAGGTGAGCGACATGGTGTCTTCCTATTACGACGAGTTTTTGGATAGCAACGCTTGACGCTGTTGGCGTGAATATTTTGTAACGTAGGCAAAGCGTTTTTTGCAGCTAATAGGCGGCACCGCCCGTTTAAAGAAGCAAGGAACGCTTTTTAGTTGATCTGGGGAAGACCGAGATGGCGAGAAAAAAAGAAATAGGACGAAATAAGATTTTAAATATTGCCTATAAGATGGTTGTCAAGGATGGCATTGAGAGCCTGACTGCGCGCGGTATTGCCAAGGCGGGGCACTTCTCAACACAGCCCTTGTACCTTGAATTCAGCAGTATGGATGAATTGCGCAAGGAAGTTTTGCGCAAGATTGCGGATAACCTGAGAAACCATATCCTGCAAAAAGAGTATACGGGCAAGCCGTTAATCGACATTGACTTGTCCTACATTGACTTTGCCCAGGAACACGAGAACCTTTTCCGGGCGATGTTTGTTGATGGCAAGTTTGGCAGCGAGATTATTGCAAATACGCTAATTGACCTGGGCGTTGCCAAGTTCAAGGAACAATACGTGGACAAGAACTATAATAAAGAGAGGATTAAAAATATTGTCATTGCCAATTGGATTACCACGATTGGAATTGCATCGCTAATTGTTAATGAGATTGCCAAGTTTTCACAGGTACAGATTGTGAACGTGCTAAAAGCGCAGCTTAACGACGCGATCCTGAATGACTGGCTGAGCAAGACCAGCGAAGTCACGCTATTCGGTTCTGTAGATGGTCCAGAATAAGGTAAATAGTTGCTTGAGGAAGGAGCGGGTCCGCAAGGGGCGCCGTTTTTTTTACAAAATTTATGCTTGGGGCAAAGCGCAAGTTTGTATCAAATAAATTTGGATAATGCTATAATGACGTTAGAAATTAGTTTTCTGAAAGGTGGTTTTTATGAAAATCCTTGCATTATCTGGCTCAAATGCCAATAATTCTTTTAATGAAGCGTTGCTTAAGTTTATTACTAAGCACTTCGCTGACAGGTATGATTTTAAACTAGCAACCGTTAAAGGGGTGCCAATGTTTAAAGAGGGTGAAGAGCTCCCAGAATCCGTTAAGTCTTTGCAAAAAGACGTCGAGGCTGCGGACTTGGTACTGATCGGTTCACCAGAACAGCAGCACTCGGTAACCAGTGCTCTGAGCAGTACGCTTGAGTGGCTGTCATGCGATATTCACCCGTTTAAGGGCAAGCCGGTAGCTATTGTTTCAACTTCACCAATGCCTCAAGGCGCATCTCGTTCACAAACCCGGTTAAAGAGTTTGTTGACCGCACCTGGTTTTGGTTCAATCGTCTTTAACGGCGATGAGTTTATGATGGGTACCGCGCCAACACAATTTGATGACAATGGTGACCTGACAGACAAGTCAACCGTTGAATTCTTAGGTCACTTCTTCGATGAAGTTGATGAATGGTACACACAAGTTACTAAGTAAGGAGGACCAAGAATGAAATTATTAGCAATTGTTGGTACAAATGCATCTTTTTCATATAATCGTTTATTAGCGCAATTTATTGCTAAGCATTATAGTGATAAGGCTGACATTGAAGTAAAGGAAATTGACAAGCTTACACCTTTCTGCAGAACAGAAATGGCCGATGATTCAATCAAGGCTTGGATTGAAGATATTAAGAGCGCCGATGGCGTTATTATTACCACGCCTGAATACGACCACGTGATTCCAGCTGCCTTAAAGAGCAGTCTGGAGTGGCTTGGTTCACACGCTGGTCCAAACGTGATGAAGATGAAGCCGGTAGCCGTTGCTGGTGCCTCTTTTGGCGGTCAGGGTTCCGGCCGTGCACAGGAAGACATTCGTGAAATCCTGCTTTCACCTGATATGAGCGCTAACGTTTTACCAGGCAACGAAGTCTTGATTGGTCAAGCTCCAGCCAAGTTTAACAAAGAGACTGGCGAGTTGACCGATGAAGCAACCATCAAGCAATTGGATGGCATGATGGACAACTTTATCAAGTTTGTTGAACAAGCAAATAAGTAATTTTTTGCTAGTTTGACTGGCAGAGAGTAAAATAACCGGATAGGAGTATCTATCCGGCTATTTTTTTAGAGAGGATTTTTGCATGTCTGAACCAGTTGTTTTACCAGTAAAATCTGTTCGTAACCCCCGTGACCTCGGCGGCTACAGCGGTCTTGACGGACGCTTGATCAAATCCCACCGCCTCCTGCGAACCGGCAATATTAGTGAAATAACGGCTCAGGATGAAAAGTTTCTGCTTGATTACGGCGTCAGCAAAATAATCGACCTGCGTTCGCCGGCTGAATGCAAGAACAGTCCCGATAAGGTTATGCCGGGCGTGGCACACTATGCGTGTCCGCTATCGGTTGAAGACAATACGGGCGGCAACGGCCTGGACATGGAGGCTGAATTTGCGCAGTACCGCCGCGACCAGTATGCCGGCCTGCGCATGATGTGCAAGCGCTATAAGCGGCATATACTGGCTAAGCCCGCCCAGCAGAGCTTTCACCGGATCATTGCGTTGATGGCCGGGTCAACCGGCGGCGCCATTTTGTACCACTGCTCCGAGGGCAAGGACCGGACCGGATTGGTCACGCTGATTCTTTTACGCATTTTGGGCGTTGACATGGAAACAATCAGACGGGATTACCTGTATTCAAACTGGATGCTCAATGACTACCGGGCCCAGCGCGATCTGCGGTTTAAGAGAGACGGCGAAAACGATTGCTTCCGGGCCAACATGCGTGTCCTGGGCTCCGTTTCGGACGCCTTCCTGGATACCAGCCTCATCACCATTAACGAGAACTTTGGCGGGCTGGACGCATATATTAGTGATGTGTTAGACATCGACCAGCAGATGCAGGATGTATTGAGAGAAAAATATTTGGAAAAATAGGAATAATGAAATGATTGAAAATTTAGCTTTAGAGCAAGAAGTGGACCAGCACCACGCGCTGGGCACGACGATTACCCTGCAGGTCTTTGGGGCCCAGAACAAGAACATAATTAATGACTCGTTTGACCTGATCGACCACTACGAGGACCTCTTGACAGTCAACCGCGACCAGTCTGAAGTGATGGACGTGAACCACGCGGCCGGCAAAAATGCGGTCCAGGTCTCCAGCGGCACGTACAGCCTGATCAAGCTGGCCGTCAAGGAGAGCCAGGCCAACTTTGGCTTCAACGCCCTCATTGGTCCGCTCGTCAAATTGTGGTCGATTGGCTTCAAGGACGCGCACGTGCCGACCGAAGAGCAGATCGCGGAAAAAATGAAGCTGATTGATCCCTTTAAGGTGGAGCTAGACGATCAGAACCAGACGGTCTTCTTGCGGCAAGCGGGAATGGAGCTTGACCTGGGCGGGATTGCCAAGGGCTGGATTGCGGACCGCATCCGCGATTTTTGGCGTGCCTACGGCGTACAAGCGGGCATCATCAACCTGGGCGGCAACGTCCTGCTCGTGGGCGATTCGCCCAAGCGGACCAGCGGCCAGTGGTCGATTGGCGTGCAGGATCCTAAGGAGCCGCGCGGCAAGAACATCGCATCCGTGATGGTGCCGCAGTGTTCGGCCGTTACCAGCGGGACGTACGAGCGCTACCTGGTGGTTGACGGGCACAAGTACCACCACCTGATTGACCCGCGGACCGGCCACCCAGTGGAGACGGACCTGGCCGGGGTCACCACGTTCACCAAGGATTCGGTGGAAGCCGAGATTGAGTGCAAGCGCCTCTTCTTTGCTGGCCATCCGCTTGAAGGCTGGCACGATGACCCAGACCGGTTGGGTGCCGTCTTCGTGTATAACGACGACCACGTGGAGTACGACAACTTTTAGCGTTAATCCACCCAGGCTGTGATGGTTATCGTCAGCTCAGGATTATGACCGTGGTAGCTGGTGATTGCTCTAAAACTATTGGCTATAAAAAATGACCCCCGAGCTTCAAGCTTGGGGGTCATTTTACTTTACATCCTTATTTAATGGTCAGCGCCTTGTGGCAGAATTCGTTCTGGATGGCGGACTTGGGTACCCAGGCGATGGCGCCGTGGTCGTACGCCATGTTCTTGCCGCCCGTGCCGGCCTTGTCGAACTTGGAATAGTAGAGCGGGTCGTAAACTAGGAATTTGCCCTTCTTGTAGCCGGTGATTACCTTGCAGTGGTTGCGGACATAATCGCCCGGCTTCTGGTAGGACGAAAAGCCGTAGTAAAGAACCGGCTTGCCGGCCTGAACGTACATCTTCATGTCGTTAACGGTTAATTTTTTGCCGGAAACGTTAATGACCTTCTTGCCCTTCTTGAAGGTACGGGCATACTTGGCTAGCGCACCCGGGCTGATGACGTAGCCGAAGCCCACGCCGGTGTAAACATTGCCCTTTTGGCCGCCCTTAGTCGGCTGCATTGGTAGGTTGTCTTGAATCTTCTTGAGCAGGCCCGTGGTAATCTTTTGACCCTGCGCGCCCAGCAGCATGGCCATCGAAGCGCCGGCACAGCCCCACGGAGTTTTGACGGGCACGTATTGGCTCACGTAAGGCGCATCAACCAGCTTGGACTGGTTGGGTCTAGCCACGGCCTTCTTGTTGATGTAGCCAATGGCTTTCTTGCCCTTCTTGTTGATCCAGTAGTAGGTCTTGCCGTTGTGGGTGAAGGTGTGGTTGACGTTAAAGGCCTGGTGGAAATATTTCTTGCCAGGCTGTTTGTTTTCAAACGCACCCTGGTAAATGCCGTAGTTCTTCTTGACCACGGCCACCTTGAAGGTCTTAACTTTCTTGGCTGAGCTTGGGGCCTGGGCAATCTTTGCGGCCGTGGTGTTAGTCTGCTGAGCTTGGGCCGGCGCGCCCGTCGTGTCAGCACTGACAACCGCGCTAAGGGCGCTGGTGCAGACTGGTGCCGCCATCAAAACTGCCGCCGCAACAGTTGCAAATTTCTTTAAGACAAATGTTTTTTTCACTGTGTTCCTCCCTGACTTGATGAATGGATTCGTTTACAAAAATAGTTTACTACAAAAAAATAAGAAAAACTAGTAACCGCAGTCATGCATAGGCGAGAAAAATTGCTCGTTAGGCCGTGGTCCGGCTGATGCTGAAGATGCTGTTGAATAGTCCGTTGGATAAGCCGGGCGTACTGTAGATGATGAAGCGCAGAAGCGAGGAATCCAGCGTCTGCTGGATGAACCAGGGGTTCTGCAGCGCGTTGAGCATCGACAGGATAATGTAAACGAAGAAGTAGCTGGCGAAGAAGGACACAATGGCGCCCAGAGTACCGTCAAGGATGGTACCGAAGCTCGTCGTGTGCGGATTCTTGGTCGGCAGCCAGCCCTTGAATACCTTCATGACCGTCTTGCCTACAAACAGAATAATGAAGAAGGCAAGAAACCGAAAGAGCATCAGATTTGTCCCCGGCGCCAGGGTGGTTTGAATATCCTGCCCGGTGACCTGGCCGTAAATGAAGTTGCCAAGCGGATTCTGGAAGAGGATAGCGGCGATGAAAACGATGGCAGCGAAGACCAGGTTAACGACCAGCCGGGTAAAACCGGTCTGGTAGCCGCGGTACGTTTTAAGGCCAAGATAGATTAGAACAATAAGGGTAACAAGCATGTTTTTCTCCTTTGACGGTATTATAGTCTATTTTTGGTAATTAGACTTTGACGACCGTCGAAAAATATTTCATAATTAAGAAGATGTAGTGGCTTTACAATAAGCCCTTTTTAGCGTTAAATTAAAGGGTGTGAAACAAGGTTTCACGGGTGAAAAATGAATCCTGAACAATTTGTCCAAGAATTATCAAAGCGTAATTTTAAATTAACTGACCAGCAAGTCAACCAGTTTAACCAATACTTTACCAGTCTGCTTGCGGCCAATAAGCACGTCAACCTCACGCGGATAACCGCAAGGGACGATGTTTACCTCAAGCACTTCTTCGACAGCATCACGCCCCTGTTTGTTTTCGGGACGGTCTTTATGCAGGGTAGCAGCCTCTGTGATGTGGGTGCCGGTGCCGGCTTTCCTTCAATCCCGCTCAAGATTCTGCGTCCCGACCTTGAGGTGACAATCGTCGATTCGCTGGGCAAGCGTCTGCATTTTTTGCAGGAATTGGTTGATGAATTAGGGTTAGACGGCATTGAACTCGTTCACGGTCGGGCCGAAGACGTGGGCCAGAACCAGACCTACCGTGAGCACTTTGACCTTGTGACGGCGCGGGCAGTGGCCAACATGGCGGTTCTGAGCGAATATTGCCTGCCGCTGGTCACGCCGGGCGGCTACTTCGTGGCGCTCAAGGGGCCGAAGGCCGAAAGCGAGTTAGCGGCTGGCCAAAAGGCGGTTAAAATTTTGGGCGGCAAGGTTCTTCAGCTGGAAGAGCTGCAATTGCCACATAGTGATGAAGAGCGGACGCTGATTCTTGTGCAGAAGACACAGGCAACACCCAAGAAATATCCGCGGCAGGCGGGAACGCCGCACCGTAAACCAATTCAGTAAACAGGGGGACGCGATATGTCATTATTTTCTTCTTTACGGCATCATGATGAAATTCCTAAGGATAAGCAAATTCAGGATATTGAACTGACCAAAATCAAACCCAATTCCTACCAGCCGCGGCGTGCATTTTCCGATGAATCGATTCGTGAATTAGCCTCAACGCTTGATAAGGACGGGCTCCTGCAGCCGATTGTTGTGCGCGAGCAGGGCCCAAACTATGAAATCATTGCTGGCGAACGCCGCCTCCGGGCCGCCCAGCTTTTGGCCTGGGACAAGATTCCCGCAATTGTCAACAATATGGATGACCAGCAGGCCGCTTCTTTGGCCCTGATTGAGAACCTGCAGCGCGAAAACCTCAATCCGATTGATGAGGCCCAGGCCTACAGCAACTTAATGAAGCTAAACAACCTGACTCAAACTGCACTGGCCAAAGATATCGGCAAGTCCCAGTCATACGTGGCAAACAAATTGCGCCTTTTGAAATTGACGCCGAAGGTGCAGAATTACCTGGCAAGCGGCGAGATTTCACCGCGCCACGGGCGTTGTCTTGTTGGCTTGAGTGAAAAGGACCAGGGGCGCGTTTTAGATGAAATCCTGGCCCAAAATTTAAACGTTAATGACACCGAAAAAATCGTTAAGGACGTCGAGGGCTATTTTACCCGCAAGAAGGAAAAGGCGGCGCAAAAGGAAAAGGCGGAAAGCACTAAACGTGTTGTCAACCGCATCCCCAAGGACCTTAAGGTGCAGATCAATACGATCAAGCACGCCGTTAAGCTGGCCGAGGAATCGGGCATCAAGGTCAAGGTCAAGGAAAACAACAGTTCCGATGACTACATGATTACAATTGAACTAAAGAGAAAGTAGGCAGGCATGGAAAATATGGTGAGTGTAATTTCGGTTGCTAACCAAAAGGGCGGCGTCGGCAAAACAACGACGACCATCAATTTGGCTGCTTCAATCGCTGAACGCGGCTACCGCGTTTTAATCGTCGATATTGACCCCCAGGGGAACGCGACCTCAGGGTTAGGCATTGAAAAGGCGGAAATAAATCAGGACATCTACAGTGTTTTGATTAATGATGTCCCACTTAAAGACACCATCTTCCATACTTCGACCAATAGGTTGGACCTAGTACCAGCAACAATTAATTTGTCCGGTGCCGAAACCGAATTGATCAGCATGATGGCGCGTGAAACCCGCCTGAAGTCGGCAATCGATACGGTTAGTGGCGATTACGACTTTATCTTTATCGACTGTCCGCCGTCGCTAGGGCAATTGTCAATCAACGCCTTCACGGCCTCCGATTCGATCCTGATTCCGGTACAGAGCGAGTACTACGCCATGGAGGGTCTGAGTCAGCTGCTCAACACCATCCGCTTGGTTCAAAAGCACTTTAACAAGGACCTGGGCGTTGAGGGGGTCCTGATGACGATGCTGGACGCACGGACGAATCTGGGTGCAGAAGTAGTCAAGGAGGTGCGCTCCTATTTCGCGGGTAAGGTCTATAAGACGGTTATCCCGCGCATCACCAAGCTCGCCGAGGCACCGAGCTACGGTGAGACGATTATCGAATACGCGCCCAACTCACGCGGTGCGGACGTTTATGATGATTTGGCCAAGGAGGTACTGAAGAATCATGGCAAGAGACTCAAAAAGTAAAGAGACCAAAAAAAGAGGCGGTCTGGGTCGGGGCATCGAGGCCTTGTTTGAGGATGAGCCCCAGGTAGAAGAAGCCGAAGAAGAGATTCTCGACCTGGACCTGGACGACATCAGACCGAACCCCTACCAGCCACGGAAGAACTTTGACGACAAGGCGCTTAGGGAACTATCCGCTTCAATCAAGGAAAACGGCGTCTTTCAACCTATTATTGTCCGCAAGTCGGTTAACGGCTATGAGATCATCGCGGGCGAGCGGCGCTACCGGGCATCGAAGATGGCCAAAAAAACGACCATTCCGGCAATTGTCCGTGATTTTAGTGAAAGCGAAATGATGGAAGTGGCCGTCCTGGAAAACCTGCAAAGAGAGGACCTGACGCCCTTAGAAGAAGCACAGGCCTATGAAATGCTCCAGAAAAATCTGGGGCTGACGCAGGAGGAGGTTTCCAAGCGGATGGGCAAGTCGCGCCCGTACATTGCCAACTACCTGCGTCTGCTTACATTGCCGACGAGGACCAAGCACTTGCTCCAGCACGGCGAGCTTTCGATGGGGCAGGCGCGGACGCTTCTGGGTCTGAAGAACAAGGAAAAGATCGACGAGGTGGCCAAGCAGGTGGTCAAGGAAGGGATGCCCGTGCGCAAGGTCGAGGCCCTGGTGGCCAGCCTCAATTCCAAGAAGCCGCGCAAGAAGACCGTTGCCAAGTCGCCGTTTATTCGTGCAAGCGAACACCAGCTGGCTAACAAATTGGGCTCCAGCGTTAATATTTCCGAAAGCAAAAAGGGCAACGGCCGCCTGTCGATTGGTTTTTCGTCCGTCGCTGAACTGAACCGGATACTTGAAATACTGGGTGTTGATCTCGATGAATAAGGACATTTCTTACAATCTGGCCGACACCGTCCTGATGAAAAAGCCGCATGCGTGCAAGGTCAATGACTGGGAAGTTTTGCGGCTGGGCGCCGATATTCGGCTCAAGTGCATGGGCTGCGGCCGCATCGTGATGATGCCGCGGGCCAAGTTTACGCATAATTTGAAGAAAATTTTGACCAAGGCCAATGATCCGGTCAACGGCAAGAATGAACTGTACGTTTCGCAAGACGACATTGCACGGCCGGGCCTTAACTGAGAGTAACAAGTAATTTTTAATGAAAAGAAGAGGATAAAGATGTCACTAACTGCCGGGATTGTCGGCTTGCCTAACGTCGGTAAGTCAACTTTATTTAATGCAATTACCAAAGCGGGCGCCGAAATGGCCAACTACCCGTTCGCAACGATTGAGCCCAACGTCGGCATGGTCGAGGTTCCAGACAAGCGGCTGAGCCGGATACAGGAACTTATTCCTGCCAAGAAGATTGTGCACACGACGTTTGAGTTCACCGATATTGCTGGGTTGGTCAAGGGCGCTTCCAAGGGCGAGGGCCTGGGCAACAAGTTCCTGGAGAACATCCGCCAGACCGACGCAATCATCCACGTGGTCCGCGCCTTTGATGACGACAACATCACTTCTGTAACCGGCAAGGTCGATCCCGAAGAGGATATTAATACCATCAATCTGGAACTGACCATCGCCGACCTTGACGCCGTAAACCGCCGCATTAGCAAGGTGAAGAAGATTGCCCAGCAAAACGACAAGGAAGCCAAGGCCGAGTTCAACGTTCTGCAGAAGATCAAGCCGGTCCTGGAAGAAGGGCAGGCTGTGCGTACCATCGGCTTTAACGAGGACGAGCTAAAGATCGTCAAGGGACTCTTTCTGCTGACGGCGAAGCCGGTTATTTACGTGGCCAATATTGCCGAAGCGACGATGGCTGACCCGGAAAAAGACCACTATTACCAGATTGTCAAAAAGCATGCTGACGGTGAAAATGCGGGCTGCCTGGGCATTTCGGCCGCTACGGAAGAGGAAATTGCCGGCCTCGATGACGATGAAAAAGCAGAGTTTTTAGAGGCCGAAGGGGTAACAGAATCTGGCCTTGACCGGTTGATTAGGGCGGCCTACCATATCCTGGGGCTGCGGACCTTCTTTACTGCAGGCGGTCCGGAGACGCGTGCGTGGACCTTTCATGAGGGAATGAAGGCGCCCCAAGTCGCGGGCGTCATTCACTCCGACTTTGAACGGGGCTTTATCCGGGCGGAAGTTGTTTCGTTTGCCGATCTTGATAAGTATGAAACCATGCAGAAGGTCAAGGAAGCCGGCAGACTGCGCCTTGAGGGCAAGGACTACGAAGTTCAAGACGGCGACGTTATTGAATTTAGATTTAACGTTTAGGACAAGATGATGACTGAAAAGAAAAACGAACAAGAAGCAAAAATTGATACCAGCAAGCAGGAAAAGCTGAAAGAAAAGGTTGAAAACCAGAACCAGGAGGATGAGATCAGGCAGACAGCGCCACGTCAACTCCGCGAGCAGTTGACCAATAAGAATTCGGATTATGTTTTTCGCTTGCAAAAAGAATTGGAATTCCAGGGCAAGATGAGCGCAGAAGAAGCGGATAGTCGCATCGATGCGCTTTTGCCCGACTTGGTAGTGGCACAGCGCCGCGGTCAACCGGCCAGCACTCTCTACAACATGTCACCGAAACTAAAAGCCGCCGACATGCTGAAGCCGAAGAAAAGGACGGCCGCGGACATTCCGTTTTGGCAGTACGTGGTTGATAGCGTGTTGTTGTATATTGCGATTTTTGTCGGTATTTTTGGCATCGTCGGGATGTTCTCGCCGAGCTCCAAGGACAACCCGCAGATGGGGATTACGACCTTGATTATCGTGGGCGTGGTCATGGGCGTTTTCATGACCAAGTACAACGAGTGGGTCTTGCCGGCCGCGGGCAAGAATAAGAAGATTCCGTGGTCTAAACTGATTCTCGGCATGGCCGCAATGATGGTGATCTTGCTTGCCTGCTTTTGGATCGTGTCGATTCCCGCCCTGCGGGTCGTCAACCCCGTATTGCCCGGCCTGTATAATATTATTATCGCCGCAATTGCGTATGGCGCACGCTGGGTTTTTCGCCGGCACTACCAAATTATTGGGTCGGTTTTCACGCCCGTGCCCAGAAACAAATGATGTGCTTTTTGTCAAGAAAAGCGTTATACTAAAATGACTATATATTATAAAGGATAAATAGATTTATCAAAATTTATTTATCCTTTTTAATTCGTTGCACGTAGTAAAATGAACAACATTTTATTAATTAGAAAGAGGTACTTAATGGTTAACACGCTGCGCAAATCCATCAGGCAATACAAGAATTTGTCCCTGCTATCTCCCTTGTTAGTTACTGGCGAAGTTATCATTGAAATGCTGATCCCTTATTTGGTCGGTATTTTAATTGACAACGGCATTATGAAAGGGAGCATGCCCTACATTTTAAAGTGGGGGCTAATCCTGCTGGTAATAACAATCGTTTCCCTGGTTTTGGGTGCAGCTGCCAGCTACGTATCCGCCCATGCTGCGGCCGGTTTTGCGGCTAATCTGCGTAAGGACATGTTCTACCGCGTGCAGGACTATTCGTTTGAAAACATTGACAAGTTTTCCAGTGCCAGCCTGGTCACGCGGATGACTACTGACGTTTCTAACGTGCAGCTGGCCTACCAAATTTTGATTCGAATTGCGGTTAGGGCACCGATGATGTTAGTGGTCTCAGTGATTATGTCAATTATCATTAGCCCGCGCCTGTCCTTGATTTTTGTCGTCATCGCACCAATTTTTGTTTTGCTCATGGCGGTAATCCTCAAGAGTGCCAGCCCTTATTTCCCCAAAATCTTTAAGGGCTATGACCGCATGAACCAAGTGGTTCGTGAAAACATCCGGGGCATCCGCGAGGTTAAGACCTACGTCCAAGAGGATCCGCAGACTAACAAGTTTAAAAAGTCTTCCAGCTTTATTTACAAGCTGTTTTCCACCGCACAAAAGATCATGTCGCTCAATGCGATGGTCGTGATGGCGGTCCTCAATATTTCCAACCTGGCCATTTGCTGGTTCGGTGCGAAGGAAATTGTCGGCGGCAGCCTGCAGACCGGTCAGCTGATTTCCATGTTTTCGTACTCGAACTCAGTCTTAAACAGCTTGAACATTCTGGCAATGATTTTCACTCAACTGGTTATTTCGACTGCCAGTGGTCGTCGGATTGCTGACGTGATCAATGAAAAGCCGTCAATTGTGAATCCCCGCAAGCCGCTGACGCACGTGACCAACGGCGAGGTGATTTTTGACCACGTTAACTTCAAGTACGATCCGGCCGATAAAAACTTGGCACTGGACAATATTAATTTGACCATTAAGCCCGGTGAAACGGTTGGTGTCATCGGACGCACGGGCTCGTCCAAGTCCACCCTGGTTGCGATGATCCCGCGGCTGTATGACACGGAATCTGGTGCCGTCCGCGTTTCTGGACATAACGTTAAATCGTATGACCTAAAGGTACTGCGCGACAACGTGGCGGTAGTGCTCCAAAACAACGTGCTGTTTTCTGGGACCATTAAGGAAAACCTCAAGTGGGGTAATGAAAATGCAAGCGATGAACAAGTGATTGCAGCGGCCAAGGTTGCCCATGCCGACGACTTTATCAGGGAGATGCCCGACCAGTATAACACCATGGTTGAGCAGGGCGGAACCAACGTATCCGGCGGCCAGAAGCAGCGAATTACGATTGCCCGGGCCCTGCTGAAGAACCCGAAGATTTTGATTTTGGATGATTCCACCTCCGCGGTTGACACCCAGACCGAACGTCAGATTCGTGAGGCGCTTGCCAAGAACATGCCTGATACGACTAAGATCATTATTTCGCAGCGTATCGTTTCCATTAAGGATGCCGACCGCATTCTCGTAATGGACGAGGGCAAGATTCAGGATATTGGTACCCATGACGAGTTGATGAAGCGCAATGACTTGTATAGTTCGATTGCCAAGTTCCAAGAAGAGCAGAAGAAGTAGGTGAAAGATTTGGATAAAGCAGTAGAAAATAAAAATGCACAAGTGAAGGGCCACCGCGCTACTATCCTGTCCCGGCTGCTTAAGCTGATTGCGACTACGAGCCCGTGGATGCTACTTACTTCTATGGTCGCAATTGTGCTGACGGCGGCTGCGACCGTTGCAGGCTCGCTATTTATCGAGCGGTTGATTAACGATTACATTATCCCGTTGACCAAGCAGGCCCGGCCTGACTTTGGCCCCCTGTGGCATGCAATTGTCGTCATGTTTGGGCTTTATGCTATTGGGTTCATTTCGAACTACCTGTTCTCAATGCTGATGGCGGTCTTAGCCCAAAAGGTTCAATACCGGGTGCGCAACGAAATGTTCGAGCACATGGAAAGATTGCCGATTGGCTACTTCGATGAAAATGACTACGGCGACATCATGAGCCGCTACACCAACGATATCGATACGTTAATGCAGATGATCTCGCAGTCCATTCCGCAGTTCTTGAACTCGATGCTGAACGTGATTTTTGCATTAGCCGCAATGTTCAGTCTCAGCTGGCAGCTAACGATTATTACGTTGATCATCTTTGCACTGTCGATTGGCGTTGTCCGTTTCCTAACGACGCGGTCATCGCATTACTTCCAGCTGCAGCAAAAGGAACTGGGGCAGGTTAACGGCTATAATGAGGAAATGCTTAGTGGCCTGAAGGTCATTAAGGTGTTTAGCCATGAACCGGAAGTCGAAAAGGACTTTGAGGTTTACAACAAGGCCCTCGAAGATGCAGCGGGCAAGGCCAACACTTACGCCACTATCTTGTTTCCCATCATGGGCAACATCGGCAACTTGCTCTACGTTATAATTGCTGTTTTGGGTGGGGCCGTGGCCATCAATCACTTGGCTCCGTTATCGCTGGGGGTAATCGGCGCATTCTTGCAATTGTCGAAGCAATTCACGATGCCCATCGCCCAGATTTCTCAGCAGCTAAATTCAATCGTGATGGCATTGGCCGGTGCGCAGCGAATTTTTGACCTGCAGGACCAAAAGGTCGAGGTTGATGATGGCGATGTGACAATTTCCAAGGATGAAAACGTTAAGGGCACGTGGCACTGGAACGTGCCCCAAGCGGATGGCACCGTGAAGAAAATCACGGTCAAGGGCCACATTGTCTTCGACCACGTGAACTTTGGCTATTCCGAGGACAAGCAGATTCTGTATGACATTTCGATTGATGCTAAACCGGGCATGAAGGTGGCACTGGTCGGAGAAACGGGTGCCGGCAAGACGACTATTTCTAACATGATCAACCGGTTCTATGAGATCAATTCCGGGACGATCACCTACGATGGCATTCCCATCAAGCGGATTAAAAAAGACGACCTGCGGCGGTCGCTGTCAATTGTGTTACAGGATACGCACATGTTCACGGGGACGGTTATGGACAACATTCGCTTTGGCAACATGGAAGCCAGCGATGACGACGTCTACCAGGCCGCCCACCTCTCCCACGCTGATGAGTTTATTCACCACTTGGATGAGGGCTATAAGACCGTTATTGACGGCAACGGCGGCGACTTGTCGCAGGGCCAGATGCAGCTGCTCAGCATCGCGCGGGCAATGATTGCCGACGAACCCGTCATGATTTTGGATGAGGCTACGTCCAGCATCGACACGCAGACGGAAAAATTGGTCCAGGCGGGCATGGACAACCTCCTTGCCGGGCGAACAAGTTTTGTTATTGCTCACCGCCTGTCCACCATTGTCAACTCGGACTTGATCCTGGTCCTTGACCACGGTCATATCATTGAGGCCGGCAACCATGACCAGCTTCTGAAGAAGAAGGGCTACTACTATGAGTTGTATACGGGTAAGAAAGAAATTGAATAATTAAGAAAATATTCCTGGTGTCGCAATGGGCGTCAGGAATATTTTTATCTTCCAATTCTGCCTGACCTGGAGCTGCAGCGGGCCGCTTTTTTAATAAAAAGATAAAGATCTGCCTGAATATTAGGTGATTAAGCTAAAATTGACTAAAATATTAGGCGCAAACTCTGCTACACTATAAATAGCATAATATAATCGCAGATGAGTAATGAATAAAGAGAAGGAATTAACCCGATGAAAATTTTAGTTGTTGATGATGACAAGGAAATTGTTGAATTATTGAGCATCTACCTTAAAAATGAGGGCTACACTCCGGTTGCTGCATACAGCGGCAAGGAAGCAATCACTAAGCTGACGACGACGCCCAACATTGCTTTGATGATTCTGGACGTGATGATGCCGAACATGAGCGGGATCGACGTCATCAAAGAAGTGCGCAAGGATTCGGATATTCCGATTATTATTGTTTCGGCTAAGACGGGTGACATGGACAAGATCAAGGGCCTGATTACCGGTGCTGATGATTACGTCTCGAAGCCGTTTAATCCGCTCGAGGTAATGGCACGCGTGCGTTCGCTACTCCGGCGCAGCCAGAAACAGGTCAAGGACGATGAGCCTGATGTGCTGGAGGTGGGACCGCTGATCATCAACCGTGATTCGCATGTGGTTAAGACGATTGATGGCAAGGATATCCAGCTGACCGCGCTTGAATTTGGCATTCTTTACCTGCTCGCCAGCCACCCGAATCGCGTTTTCTCTGCTGATGAAATTTTTGAACGAGTTTGGCAGCAGGAATCAATTATTTCGGCCAAGACGGTCATGGTGCACGTCTCCCACCTGCGTGACAAGATCCAGAAGGCGACGGGCGGCGAGGATGTTATCCAGACCGTCTGGGGCGTCGGCTACAAGGTAGAGGCCTAGAATGAAAAAAGAACGCGTCAGGCTGACGGCAGCGGAGAAGAGTGAGCTGTTTGCGGAAGGCGTGATCACGGTCGTCCTCTTGCTTTTGCTCAACCTGTCGCTTGTCATTCTGATCAACCTAACGATCCTGCAGAACAAAAATCTGGTCAACGGCATCTACTTTTTGAAGAAGACCATTACGTTTGCTGGGGGCCGCCACCTGTGGTCGTGGCAGAACACTTTTTTGATCATGATGGGCTTTGGCGATCTGCTGGTGCTCTACTGGCGCCTGATGCGGCGCTACCACCAGATGCAGCTGCGGCACGTTATTTCCGAACTGCACTACATTGCCCAGGGTCACTTCGACCACAAGATTTCCTTTAAGGTGAAGACCGACCTGCAAAAGGTAATCGATTCGATTAATTCGCTCGTGGGCAGCACCGTCAATGCAATCAACGAGGAGAAGGCAATCGAAAAGTCCAAGGATGAGCTCATAAGCAACGTCTCCCATGACATTCGCACGCCGCTGACCTCAATCATCGGTTATTTGGGGCTGCTAAAGTCGGGTGTAGCCAAACCGGAAGATCAGCTGCGCTACCTCAACATTGCCTACATGAAGGCCGAGCAGATGAAGTCTTTGGCCCACGACCTGCTTGAATACACCACGCTGAAGTCGACCGATACCACGCTGAATCCGACCAGCCTACATATTTTTTCGATGCTGGAACAGGTGGCGGCGGGCTTTGAATTTGAGGCGGAAGAAAAGGGCATTGTTTTCAACGTTGAATCCAGGCCCAAGAGCCTGGTCATCAAGGCCGATCCGGAGAAGCTGGTCCGGGTTTATAACAACCTGATCACTAACGCGCTTAAGTACGGCACGGGTGCGACGCAGATCAACCTGGTTGCCAACCTGGTGAACAACAACGAGGTGGAGTTGCGGGTAGAAAATGACGGTGAGCCAATTCCGGCCGCTTCGCTGAAGAAGATTTTTGAACGTTTCTACCGGGTTGAGTCTTCGCGCAACACCAAGACTGGTGGAACGGGGCTGGGATTGTCGATCACCAAGAGCATCGTTGACCTGCACAACGGAACGATTCGCTGTGAGTCTAATCCTAAAAAGACGAGTTTTATCATTTCCCTGCCCCTTGACCCCAAGAATGCGAAAACTCCGGCCTAGCTGTGGTATAATTTTGACTGAGATAAAGATAGAGGGGTATAACATGAGTATTTCCTTAAATACCTGTATTTTAATTTTGAAAGAGCACCACTTGCTTAAATCGAGTGCGGTTCAAGACACGGTTATGACCAGGATGGAGTATGTTTCGTATGATTCGCGCGATATTGCGACCAACACCCTGTTTTTCTGCAAGGGTGTCGGCTTCAGGCCGACTTACCTGTCGATGGCCAAGGACAACGGGGCCAACTGCTACGTGGCTGAACAGCCTTACCCGGAAGGTAAGGGCATGCACGCGCTGATCGTGCGCGATGTCTCCAAGGCGATGGCCCTATTGTCGGCCGCCTTTTTCCGCTTTCCCCAGGATGACCTGTTCGTTATCGGGATAACGGGCACGAAGGGCAAAACCACGACGGCCTACTTCTTGAAGGGAATGCTGGACCAATTGAACGGGGGCCGGACGGCGCTGCTTTCATCGGTCAACAACGTGGTTGGTCGTGCACCCGAAGACACCTTCAAGTCCAGCCTGACGACGCCCGAGTCGCTGGACCTGTTCCGCGACATGCGCAACGCGGTGGACAACGGCATGACCCACCTGGTAATGGAAGTTTCAAGCCAGGCGTACAAAAAGAACCGGGTATTTGGTTTGACCTATGATCTAGGTTTCTTCCTTAATATCACGCCCGACCACATCGGCCCGAACGAACACCCCAACTTTGCTGATTATTTACATTGCAAATTGCAGCTGCTGGTCAATGCCCGCAAGTGCATTATTAATGCCCAAACCGATCACTTCAGTGAGGTTTATGCTGCGGCCACGACGACAACCGCGCCGGACAGCATCTACCTGTTTGCCGAGGATAAATTTGCCGCGCCGGACCTAAAGGAAACGATCGATTTCCGCTATTCATCATTGGAAAACGACATGGCCAGGACACGCTTTCAGCTGCTGTGCGTGAGCGAAAAGGCCAAGAAACTGCAAATTTCCGGGGACTACCAGCTGAAAATGCTGGGCGACTTCAACGAGTCAAACGGCGCTGCGGCCGTGATCGGTGCCGGATTGGCCGGCATGGAGCACGATGCGGCCGCCACGGGGATGGGCATGGTCACCGTACCCGGCAGGATGCAGACTGCGGTCACGAAGGACCACGGGCTTGTTGTGGTGGATTACGCCCATAACGAGGCCTCGATGATGGCACTCATGAGCTTCATGCAGCGTGAATTTGATAACCCGAAGATCATCGTCGTTGTTGGTGCGCCCGGGGACAAGGGCGTCTCCCGGCGTTCTGGGTTCAGCAGCAGCCTGAACGCTTACGCTGCAAAGGCCTTCTTGACGACCGATGACCCGGGCTTTGAGGATCCGGCCAAGATTGCCCAGGAAATCGATGCGGGGATCGACCACTCCAAGGTCGACGTGACGATTGAATTAGACCGCGTCAAGGCAATCCGTGAAGCCATTGGCATGGCCACCGCTGGTGACGTTGTTCTGATTTGTGGCAAGGGCGAGGATGGTTTTCAGAAGATTCGCGGGGTCGACACGCCATATGCTTCGGACATCACCGTGGCCCAGCAGACAATTAACGAACTGGAAGATCAAGACGAGCACTTTAACAGTTAGCAGAACGAGAAAAGCGGGAAAATGAAGAATTTCTTTAGTATCATTGGCGGCATGGGCACCATTGCAACCGAGAGCTACGTGCACCTGCTCAACCACCGGATAAAAATCACTAAGGATCAGGATTACCTGAACTATATTTTGGTAAACGACGCGCAGATTCCCGACCGCACGGCCTACATCAAGGACCACACGCAGCCCAACTTCTTTAACGACCTGCGCGCGGATGTTTTGCAGCAGGCGCAGTTGGGGCCGGATTTCTTTGTGATGCCCTGCAACACGGCCCACTACTTTTACGATGACCTGGTCAAGCTGACCACCATTCCCTTTTTGCACATGATGCGAATCGCTGTGCATAAATTTGTGGAAGATTATCCCCACGAGCAGAAGATTGGCCTGATTGCAACCGAAGGGTCGATTTACGACCACCTGTACGCGAATGAAATTGCGCGGGCGGGGCGCACCGTGGAACTGGGCGGTCCCGAGATTCAGCCGCTGGTCACCGAGCTCATTTACGGGCAGATTAAGGAGAGGGGCGTTGTTGATGCGGACCTCTACCACCGTATTCTGCGCTTAATGCACGACCGCTATGGCTGCAACGTCATTTTGCTGGGATGTACGGAACTGTCGCTGGCCCAGGAAAAGGCGCCCGACCACCCCTACAACATAATTGATCCGCAGCTGATCATTGCGGACGTGGCAATTGAATTGGAACTGGCGATTCGCGCGGGTGCAGATCCGCAAAGAGCAATTCAAAAATACTTATACTGATAAAGTGAAAAAGACCAGGAGCTTGGCAAAAAAGCGACTGGTCTTTTGCTTTGCGCTGGTATGGTGGGGGCGCTTGGAGCCGCTCAGAATAATTGCCATACGCAAAAGCAGAAAAAATTCCCCCACGGTATTGACAAGTTTTTTAAAATATAATACTGTATTAGTTAAATAGTACAGAATAAAACTGATAGATTACTAATGGGAGGGTAAAATTATGCTTTATCTTGTATACACACTTATCGGACTTGTAATTATCCTATTGACCAACCTGGCTGTTACCGCCTGCCTGGCCCTGAATGATGTTCATAGCCACCACGTCGAAGGAAACGAGAACCTGCCCTTCGGCAATGCATTCAAAAAATACTTCGGGAAGAACAACAACATTCCGCTGCACCTATCGGACTGGAAGTTTTGACCGGCTAAAGGATAAGCTAGCTGAAAAGCAAATGCTGCGCCGGCAAATAGCACCGCTTTAGCTTGACGTGATCGTAAGGCGTGAATGCTTTTCGTGAATTTCCTATTGACGGCCGGTGCAATCTATACTATCCTATATGTAATTGAATACGGTTTCTTCGGGGCAGGGTGCAATTCCCTACCGACGGTGACAACGCGTGCGTTGAAGTCCGTGACCCGCATTACGCGGTGGAACTAGTGCAAGTCTAGTACCGACAGTTAAAGTCTGGATGGGAGAAGAACAAGTAACAACTGATATTTGACTCGCGTCGTTATTGATACTTCGCTGAAATCTTATTTGGTTAACAAAATAGAGCCCCGTTGATTAAGTTCAACGGGGTTTTTCTATGCATAGGAAGTGGAAAATTTGCAGGATAAGGATTATATGCGGATGGCCGCAGACGAAGCGGTAAAAGCCCGGGGCATGACCTGGACCAACCCCGTGGTCGGTGCGGTGATCGTCAAAAACGGTCAGGTCTTGGCAACAGGCTACCACCACCAGTACGGGCGTGAACACGCGGAAGTCAACGCGCTGATGCACCTCAAGCGGCCTGAGGATGCACGCGGAGCGACGCTTTACGTGACGCTGGAGCCGTGCAGCCACTATGGCAAACAGCCGCCGTGCTGCAAGAAGGTGAAGGAGGCCGGCATCAAGCGCGTGGTCATTGGTCAGGTGGATCCGCACGAAGTTGTGGGCGGCAAGGGCATTAAGTACCTTAATGAGCACGGTGTGGAAACCTCGGTCATCGGGGGCACAGAGCACCTCAATGAGGCGTATAACTTTTACTACCGCCAGCACAGGCCGCTAGTCACGCTTAAATACGCAATGTCGCTTGACGGCAAGCTCAACGAAGCCGGAACGCGGCGCACCCTGCTGACGGGCGAAGCGGCCCAGGATGACGTGCAAAAATTGCGCCTGCGTCATCAGGCCATCCTGGTGGGGGCCAACACGCTGCGGATAGATGATCCGCTTCTGACGGTTAGGATCAAGAGCCTGCCCCAGCCGCCAATCAGAATTGTGCTGACGCGCGACGCCAACCGACTTGATTTTACAAAGAAAATATTTACGTCACGAGGCCCAGTGTGGCTGCTCAGCGCGACGGAACTGGCGGCAAGGCACGCAGATAATATTCGCTGCTTTACCGCCGCTGAGTGGACGCCCGCTAAAATAGCAGCGCTGTTGGCAGAGCATGACCTGCAGTCGCTTTTAGTTGAGGGCGGCAGCAACGTGCAGGCCCAGTTTATCGCAGCAAGGTTGGCTGATGAAGTAGTGGCTTACATTGCGCCGCAGCTTTTGGGCGGTACGGCGCTGCCCGTGGCTCTGGGCCAGGCACTGCCCGAACGGCTGCATTACCGGCTGCAGGACGTGCAGACACTGGGACAGGATGTGCGCATTTGCGCAAGGAGAGAATAAATGTTTACAGGAATTATTCAAACAACGGGCAAAATTACGCGCCTGGATGTGAACGAAGAGCACGCCCGGCTAGGAATCAGTGCACCCAAGCTGGTGCAAGAGAGCTTGCCGCTCGGGGCCAGCATCGCGGTTAACGGCATCTGTCTGACCGTCACTGACTGGCAGGAAAGCGCATTTACGGTGGACGTGATGCCGGAAACGATGAGGCGGACAAACCTGGGCAAGCTGGCGCCGGGCAGTCTGATCAACTTGGAACCAGCGCTTTCGTTAAACGGCAAGCTGGACGGGCACATTGTCGCCGGCCACGTCGATACGACGGCGGAATTAATCGACCGGGTCGAAAATGAGAATGCGGTGGAACTGCGCTTCAGGGTGCCGCACAAGTACGATCCCTATATTGTTGAAAAGGGTTCGATTGCGATTGACGGCATCAGCCTGACGGTGACCATGGCGGCTCGTGACGAATTTGGGGTCAGCCTGATTCCCTATACAATTGCGAATACGACGCTGGCCCATTACCAACTGCATGACCTGGTCAACATTGAGGTGGACATGATTGGACGCTATGCAGTTAAGCAGATTCAGGCATGGAAAAAGGAATTTTAACGGAGAAAAAGAATGAAAGATCAATTAAATGAAAAAATGACCAAAATTTTGGACCACATGCGCGCAGGCGGACTGGTAATCGTGGCGGATTCACCCCAGCGTGAGTCTGAGGGCGATATGATTGGACTGGCGGAAAAGGTGACGCCGGAGGCGGTCAACATGATGATCTCTAAGGCCCGTGGCCTGCTCTGCGTACCGATGAGCAAGGAATACGCTGACCGCATGCAGCTGGCGCCAATCGAAACGGGCTCAAACGACACGTTTGGCACGGCGTTTACCCTGAGCGTGGATTCGACCGAGACCACTACGGGTATTTCGGCGTATGACCGGGCCAAGACGATCAAGAAGCTGGCCGATCCGTCCAGCACGTGGGACAACTTTTACCATCCCGGCCACGTCTTTCCGCTGGTCGCTAAAGAGGGTGGCGTCTTGGAACGCACGGGTCACACCGAAGCGGCCCTTGACCTGGCCCGCCTGGCTGGTGTAGCCCCTGTTGGCTTTATCTGCGAATGCATCAAAAAGGACGGCACGATGGCCCGGCGCAAGGACCTTAAGGCCCTGGCCGAGGGGCTCAACATCCCGTACCTAACCATTGAAGAGCTGATTGAATACCGCAAGCGCCAGGAGAACAAGGACCTTGCCCTTGAATCGTTTGCCCGGGTTGATTTTCCCACCAAGTACGGCCACTTTACCCTGGAAGGCTTCCGCGACCGGAAACACCCGGAGAAAGAACCAACTCTGCTCATTAGCAAGGGCAAGGTCAAGACGGATGAACCGCTCCTGCTCCGCTTGCACAGCGAGTGCTTGACCGGGGACGTTTTTAGTTCTAAGCGTTGTGACTGCGGTGCCCAGCTGGCCGAGGCACTGACCAAGATTGAGGCCAATGGGTCCGGCGCGGTCTTATACCTGCGCCAGGAAGGCCGTGGCATTGGTCTGGAAAACAAGTTGCGCGCCTACCAGCTGCAAGATGAGGGGATGAACACGGTCGAGGCCAACCAGCACCTGGGACTGCCCGTTGATGCGCGTCGCTACAACATCGCCGCCGAAGTTTTACGGCAAAAAGGCGTGCGTGAAGTTGAATTGATGACCAACAACCCGGACAAGGTAGAGCAGCTTGAAGGCTTTGGCATCAAGGTGATCAAGCGCTTGCCAGTTGAGGTCGGGCTGACGGAAGAAAACAAGAAGTACCTGACGACCAAGAAGCACGTCATGAATCATATCTTAAACGAGGTGGACTAAGATGAAAGAAATTAGCGGAAATATTGTTGCGGGCCAGAACAAGAAAATCGGCATTGTCTGCGCCCAGTTTAACGGTGTCGTGACCGACCGTTTGCTGGCGGGGGCAATAGCCCAGCTGCAAAAGTCGGGCGTTGCAGACGACAACATCGTCGTTGTTCACGTGCCCGGCGCGTTTGAGGTTGCACGCACGGCCAACTGCCTGGCCAACAGCGGCAAGGTTGACGGCGTGATTGCCCTGGGTGCCGTGATTCGCGGCGAAACGGCCCACTTTACCTATGTGTGCGAGGGGACGACGGCCCAAATTGCCGCGGCTTCGGCTAACGGCCCGGTTCCCGTGATGTTCGGGGTGCTTATGACCGATACGGTGGCGCAGGCCACCGACCGCGCCGGTGGCAAGTCGGGCAACAAGGGTGCCGAGTGTGCCACCGATGTCTTAGAAGTATTGAGCATTGAAGAACAGATCGACCAGCTGTAAAAAGCACTAGTGCATCTGGCTGGTACCTCGTGCCATTGGTACCAATCCTAAATAACAGGCCATTTCCTAACACTTGGAAATGGCCTGTTTTTAGTTGGTCTTTAATTTTTTGATTTGCTTCGCCGGGGAGTCTGACGGAAAGCCCTAATAAGCTTTTTCGAGTGGCAGATTCATTCCCTGCCAACCTTCAAAGTCCCCTGCGAGTTCGTAAGCATTGAACCCAGCATCTAAAAGCTGCATAAGTGCTGTCTTTGCTAGAATTGTGCCCGAATTCCAGTCGTAGACGACATAAGTTTTATCGTGATCGAACGTATTTAAGTGCGAGGCAATATCCTTTGCGGGGCAGGGAATTGCCCCTTTGATTTGCATCTTTTTCACTTCACTTGGTGCGTTGCGCACATCTAAAATCACGTATTTGTTATTTTGATCGTTTATTAGCTCTGTATGACTGATGAATAAGCTCAGATAAGTTTCTAAAAATTCTTTTTTATCCAATTTTTTTCTCCCATTGCTCCAATTTGTCTTTTCCAATTGTTAATTTTTGGAGCAAATTGAAAAGCTCTTTTTCTTCTTTTGACGATAACGGTGACATTATTTCTTTTACAGCTTGGTAATTGTAGGGCAAAAAAGATTGCAGAACGTTTATGCCCCTGGCGGTCAAATTGACGTATGATGCACGCTTGTCTTTAGTTGAAGCAGACTTGGCCACCAGCCCCTGATCGATCATTTTAGCGGTTAATTTGCTAACAGTTGCCCGCGTAGAATTCGTTTTAGCCGCTATTTCCGAGGGCAGCAGGCAATGGTGGGGTTCATGATACAGATACATCAAGATGACAAAGCGGGCCTCACTCAAACCAAATGTTTTAAATAAAGTGTCATAAGACCGCTCAATCTCCCGGTAAGTCCGTTGAAATTCCAGGTACAGCTGAACGGTACGAGGATCAATGGCGATATTAGTGCTTTTGATCACTTCTAAA
This sequence comes from Lactobacillus sp. CA30L, assembly GCF_059900845.1. Classification (NCBI taxonomy): domain Bacteria; kingdom Bacillati; phylum Bacillota; class Bacilli; order Lactobacillales; family Lactobacillaceae; genus Lactobacillus; species Lactobacillus sp. CA30L. Next base: position 50,879 of record NZ_JBWXGB010000004.1, on the reverse strand, counting down.
ATATTTTCGTGATCAGGTCTGTCCCAAAAATCAAAATTGCTCAAGTTTCTTCTCTATTCTCCTTCCCGTTTCAATTTAGTTAGCCGGCTAATTAAATTAAGAATACCATGGTTATTTGTTTTGTCAATAATGATTTTTAGTAAAAAAAGGTTGGGAAGGTGAAAATGCTCAATAGTTGTGCAAAATCTCTTCACGCAATATGGAGTATTTGGGGAATTGCTTTTATAATTTAGCTAGCAAGTTTTTTTGAAAGATGTAAAGTCTGGTTGGGAGCAAATAAATGATTAAAATTGATGGCCTGCACAATGTTCCGCAAATTACGGGACCATGCGATCTGCCGCAGCTGCTTGTAAATACTATTAGAAAAGAAAAATTTCCCGTTGCAGACGGGGATATTCTTTGCGTAGCCTCAAAGATTTGTTCCATTGCGGAGGGAAATGTGCTTAATCTCGATCGTGTAACACCGTCCCCTTTGGCACAAAAAATCCACGCGCAAATTCCACGCAAGGATGCCGGGCTGATCCAGGTGATAATCGATCAAACGGGGGCTCCGGACGGCAGCGCACTTGAAGTAGCGGGCGATTACATTGGTGCCTGGCTGCCGAGCGGTTTGTTTTTGACCAGTGGCGGGGTTGACAAGGGCGGGAGCAGTACCGCAATTACCCTGCCGCACGATTGCGACCAGAGTGCACGCAGAATTAGTGCTGCCGTGCTGGCTGAATTGGGCGTGCGCACCAGCGTCATCATTACCGACAGCGATGGCCGGGTTGACAAAAAGGGTGTCACGCAAGTTGCGGTCGGCTTTTATGGCCTCAGCGGCCTGCGGGTAAATGAGGAGGCGCACACGTCTGAGACGCTCTGCGACTTGCTGGCTGCTAGTGCTGGCCTTGTAATGGGCCAGCGCGGCGTCAACATTCCACTAGTTTGCATTCACGGCCTGGACTATGCCAAGTCCCCTGATTCCGGGATCAGGGATGTGGTGAATGGGGGATGATAGAAGATTAATTAGATAGTTTGGTTGATGAAGGTAAAATTTTTGACAAGAAAAAAATCAATCTTTATTTAAGTGAAGCAACCTATAGTGAGTTTGAGCTAACTGAAATTTTTAGTATAAGCCCTGATTCTAAGCAACTACTGATGAATTTATATGCAGTCTAATCTTTTTTATATAAAATTCATCAGAGGTGTGGTAGGTCAGAATCTTGTGCGGCAGGTTATTGCACAATTCCGCAATGCCAAAGATTTGCTCTAGATTCCAGTTCTTAATGGTCTGTCCTAACTGTGCATGATTTGAATCAAGATGCGGTCAGTTAAAGCAAGCTGTTGACCTTTGTGTGACTAGATATGGTAGAATCAAGTGAGTTCATTGGAAACTTCTTTCTAAAATTGCTGTGTAATTACATTCTATTAAAGAAGCCCACTGGACTTTTTGATTTTCTAAAACAAGGAACTATTCAACTTCATTTTACAATTTACCAAAATTTAATAGCTATCAAATAAAGCAATTATAAATTACAAAACTATTGATGTAGATTAATTGCCAAAATACTAAGTTAGGAGAGAATCCAAGAAGGTTTCTCTCCTTTTTTCGATTGAGAAAATTTATATTTGGGTTGTAGAGTACAGAATTGGCTAATGCAATGGACATAATGCTGGAAACGTTTTCCTGCTTTAGATCTTATAATTATTTACGGGGGGAGATGCCAAGTAAATGTTGACTGAAGCTGAAAAAGAAATCATAAATTTTTTACTTACTACCAACTCTTTTGTTACGGCGAAAGAAATTGCTAATCAACTTCTGCTTTCGACGAAGACAGTTTATCGTGCTATTAAACATCTTAATGCTGGTATGCCATCTGGCGATTTAATTATTAGTAAGAAAGGAAGGGGAATGAAAATTAATTATGATAATTATCTCAAAGAAGTGCATAAACAGCGCTATATTGGCAGTCAGTCACCCCAAAATCGTTGGCAATCGATTATAATACAATTATTGATTTCTGCCCCTCGAGCTTTACGAATTGATACATTATTTAATCAATATTATTTGAGCAAGACGATTGTTAATGAAGATTTAAAATCAATTCGAAATTTTTTGAATTCATATTCGCTTATTCTCAAAAGAAAGGATTATCGAGTAAGAGTTAATGGAACGGAAGTAAATATTCGTCGTGCTCTTCAAGACCTACTGGTTAAACAAAATTTTCCGGATTTTTCTTTGTCTATAAGTCATGGAATTGACTCTTTTCTAATCAATTTTTGCTTAAAACAACTGGATTTTATCAATACAAGACTCAAGAGTGAAATTACTTACCCATATAATGTAAATATAATATCGCATTTGTATATCTTGCTTACTAGATATCAAAAAAATGCACCTAATCATCCAATTTTAACTAAGCTCACAGCTGATGACAAATTGATAATTAAGCAAAATAAACGATTATATTCGATTGCAAGCCAAGTTGTTAAACATGTTGAAGGATTTTTAAGCACTAAATTGGAGTCAAATGAAGTATATTTTTTTCTTCAATATCTTTTATCATCACGTTTAAATGTTATGGACAAAATTGAAAACGTGGGATTTCAAAATCACATAGTGCAAGAAGTAACTGATTTTTACCTTGAAAACGTCGTCGCTGAATTAAAAATCGAAAAAATTGATCAAGGATTCAAAAAAGATCTTCAAAATCACATACGGCCAATGATTAATCGTCTTTATAATAAAATCAATTTAAATAATGTGCTCTTGCCAGAGATAAAGAGAGAATATTTTCAGTTGTTTCATGCGATTGAGAAAGTTTCTAATAAAGTTGCTAACAAGTACAATTTACCAGCAATTTCTGCTGATGAAAGTGGATTTATTACTCTCTATTTTGCCCGTTACCTAGAGCAAAATCGTAAGTATGTTCGAGTCTTAGTGGTTTGTACTACCGGTGTTGCAACGTCTCAATTAATTAAAGCTAAGATTCAGGCTTACTTTAATAATATTGTTGTAGTTGGTGATGCTTCTATCAGTACCCTTCATCAGCAAATTATCAAGAATGCACCAATTGATTTGATTGTTTCAACGATTTCTTTAAGTAAAACTTTTGAGATACCAATCGTTGTAGTTGGCGCATTGCTTAACCAGCAAGATAAGAAAAGAATTGAAAATACTATAGCTCATAATTATTTTAATAAAGGAAGTGAAAAAATGTTAAGTGAAGTTACTAATGAGTCTTTAATCAGACTTAATATTGAAGCTACCAACTGGCAGGATGCGATTATCAAAAGTGCAGAGCCCTTAATTCAACATGGTTATGCTACTAAAGAGTATGTGAGAGGAATGATTAAAACTACTGAGGAAGCCGGTCCGTATATCGTCATTAGTAAAGGAGTGGCTCTACCCCACGCCCGACCAGAACAGGGAGCTAAAAAAATTGGTATTACAGTAGCAACTCTAAAAAATCCGATTAATTTTGGGAATCACAGTAATGATCCAGTTAAATTTGTTTTTGCATTATGTGCAATTGATAATAAATCACATTTAAAAGCAATGTCAGAATTAGTAAATTTTATTAGCGATCAAAAATTTCTAGTGCAATTGGGTCAAGCAGTTAATCAAGCTGAAGTTTATTCATTAATTAAAGAATTTGAATCGAGGTATAAAGAAAATGAGTAAGAAATTTTCTATTTTAGTCGCTTGTCGCACTGGGATGGGCTCTTCCATGATGTTAAAGATTAAAGTTAATCAAGTAGTCAAGGAAAATAATTTTCCGTTTGAAGTTTCACACGATGTGATTGATTCTGCAAAGGGAATCGATCCAGATTTATTAATTACCATGGAAGATTTAGTACCTGATGTGAAAGGTGAAGTCCGTCAAGCCATTGGAATTAAAGACTTAACCGATAAAGAAGAAATCAAAATGAAGCTGCAAAGTTTTTTAGACCAACAAGACCTGACATCTTGATTTTGTAAAGGAGTGTAATGAATAATGAATGGAATTCTATCTTTAATCGTTGATTTATTAAGTACAGCTTCAATTATGATAGGATTAATCTCTTTTGTTGGTTTAGTTCTCCAAAAGGAAAGTCCTACCAAAGTAATTAATGGAACCTTGAAAACTATTGTTGGATTCTTAGTATTTAGTATTGGGAGCGCTGCAGCAACTGTAGCTTTGAATGATTTTCAAGCTTTGTTTGCCAAAGGCTTTCACTTACAAGGTGTTCTGCCTTTGGCTGAAGCAGTAACTGCTCTTGCTCAACAAAGATTTGGCACTGTAGTGGCTTTAGTTATGACCTTAGGATTTGTTGTTAATTTAATTGTGGCTCGGCTTACTCCAATGAAATTCATTTTCTTAACTGGACAACACAATTTATATTTATCAGCGCTTTCGACTATTATGCTGAAATCGGTTGGCTTGAACAACACTGCTATTATCATCATCGGTGGTATTATCGTTGGATTTATGTCAGCGGCCATGCCAGCAATTGCTCAACCAGGAATGCGTAAGGTGACAGGTGGGGACGATATTGCTTTAGCTCATTATGTTTCAATTGGATATGCCCTTTCTAGTTGGGTTGGCGGTAAAGTTGGCAATCCCAAAGATAGTACTGAGAAGCTGAAGTTACCAGGCTGGCTTAGCATCTTTAAAGATTATGTCATTGGCGTTTCAATTACGATGGTTATCTTTTATTACATTGCTGCTTTGTTTGCTGGCAAAGCACAAGTTGAACAGCTTTCAAAGGGAGTTAACTGGTTAATTTATCCCTTACTACAAGGCTTACAATTTTCAGCTGCCTTATACGTTATCATTACCGGCGTTCGTCTATTATTAGGTGAAATTGTGGGTGCGTTTGTGGGAATTTCAGAGAAATTAATTCCCAATGCTAAACCCGCTCTCGATGTTCCAGTTGTCTTTCCTTATGCACCGACGGCAACAGTAATTGGTTTTGTTTCGGCATATTTAGCTGGATTGGTAATGATGTTTGTCTTCGCATTCTTCAAAATGCCTGTAATTATTCCAGTCGCTGTTCCATATTTCTTTATTGGGGCAACTGCCGGAGTATTCGGTAATGCAACTGGCGGATGGAAAGGTTGTATTGTTGGTTCGTTTATTGTCGGCATTTTAATTGCTGTCGGTCCATCGTTGGTTTATCCGGTTCTTTCGTCAATTGGATTGACAGGAACGGCTTTTCCAGAAACAGATTTCAATGCAGTTGCCTTAATCATTAAGTTTATTGGTCAGTTAATTCATAGCATTTTATAGTAACAAAGGAGCTATTGATAATGGAACAAAAATTAGATCAATTATCAGTCAATACAATTAGAAATTTAACACTTGATGCAGTTCAAACTGCTCATCACGGACATTTAGGTATGCCTTTAGGGGCAGCCCCGATGGGATACATTTTATGGCGTTATTATTTATCAGTTAATCCTGATGATCCGACATGGTTTGATCGGGATCGGTTTGTTTTAAGTGCAGGTCATGGTTCCATGCTTCTGTATGCCTTATTACATCTAAGCGGCTTTCCTTTAACTATTGAAGATATCAAACAATTTCGGCAGTTAAATAGTATTACTCCTGGACATCCTGAATATAAGAAAACAGTTGGTGTTGATGCTAGTACGGGTCCTTTAGGACAGGGATTTGCAATGGGTGTTGGCATGGCAATGGCAGAAGCACATTTGGCTGATCGTTTTAATAAACCACAATTTCCAATTGTTAATCACTATACTTACGTAATTTCTGGAGATGGTGATTTCGAGGAAGGGGTTTGCCAAGAAGCTGCTTCAATTGCTGGTAATTTAGGATTAAATAAATTAATTGTATTATGGGATGCAAATCAAGTTACGTCTGATGCAGAATTATCTGCCTCTAATACTGAAGATGAGTTGCAGAAATTTAAAGCGATGGGTTGGAATACAATAGAAGTACATGATGGCAACTGTTTTAGTGAAATCAAAGCTGCAATTGCTCAAGCCAAACGGTGTTCAGATCGACCAACCTTAATCAAAGTTAATACTATCATTGGCTATGGTTCACATTTAGCAGGTACTAGTGCAATTCATAGCGATCCTGTTTCTGATGAAGAAGCACAGTACATGAAAAAGCAATTTGGTTTTTCTAATCAAGAGCCTTTCTATGTGCCAGAAGATGTTGCAAAATGGTTTGATGATGTCGGAGATAGAGGTTTTGAAGCCGAAAAGAATTGGTTAAATTTATTTAAAAAATATCAACACAGATTCCCTGAATTGGCAAAGCAATTGAGCAATATTATTAAAAATGAACTGCCTCAACCCGATTTTGGATCGCTAAAGATTGAAGGGAAAATGGCAACTAGAGCTGCTTCAGGGCAAATTTTAAATGCAATTTATCCCCAAGTACCAGTTTTAGTTGGTGGAAGTGGTGACTTAGGTACTTCTAACAAGACCACGATTAACGATAAATTCTTTATGTCCAAGCATCGCTATTGTGGGCCAAATATTTATTTTGGGATTAGAGAATTTGGAATGGCAGCAATTGCTAATGGAATCACTTTACATGGTGGATTACGAGGATATACCGGAACTTTCTTAGTCTTTTCTGATTATATGAGGAATGCAATTCGCCAAGCCGCAATTATGGAAATTCCAACTATTTTTGTCTTTACGCATGATAGTTTATATGTTGGTCAAGATGGTCCAACTCATCAGCCAATTGAACAGTTGATGTCTTTAAGAGCGATGCCAAATATCAATGTATTTAGAGCAGCGGATAATGAAGAAGTAAAAGCGGCTTGGCAATTGGCTTTAGACGCTACTGATACACCAACTGCGATAATTTTAAATCGTCAAGCAGTGCCACAATTAGCTGGTAGTGATCGACTTCAAGCCCAAAAAGGCGCATATATTATTTCAGAAGCAGTAAATAATAAACCAACAGGGATTATTATTGCGACTGGTTCGGAAGTAGCCCTTGCGATCAAAACGCAAGAAATTTTGGCACAAAAGCAAATTTTTGTCCGAGTTGTATCAATGCCTTCCTGGGAACTGTTTGCTCGACAATCTGATGAATACCAAGCTAAAATTTTACCACCTGAGATTGATTGTCGAATGTCTATTGAACTTGGATCAACACTTGGTTGGCAAAAATACGTTGGACGTAATGGAGTAACAATGGGTTATGATCACTTTGGTGAATCTGCACCTGCAATTGATATAATTAAAATGATTGACTTTAACGCGGAACATGCAGCTAAATTGTACTTTTCAGCTTTTGGATAAGTATTAAAGGATAATTATTATTAGTCGTAAAAATCATGTTAATGTGTAAAAATACGAAGTGTTGTATTAATAAAAATCTTATGTAATATTTTAAAATAACTATAAGGAAATTGTTTAAATTTTAACTGTACTAGTGTAAACATCAATAAAGCAGAAAACAGATAGGAGTATAACAGAACCTAACTGTACCCTAAAATTAGGACAATTTAATAAATTTTAGCTGAGGACTAGCTTCGATATTCAATCGGGGTTAGTCCTTTTAGTTTGCTTTTGATTCTTTGATTGTTGTGGTAGTCAATGTACTTTCTGATTGCTTCCTTTAAAAGAGAGGTCACAAGCAAAATCCTAAATAAATCTGAAGAGTAGTGTAAAAAGATCATTTGTACAGAGGGCTTAGGGCCTCTTTTATTGTGCACAAAAATTCTACTAGTAGAGGTCTATAGAAGTTAGACTAAGATATCTGTCAATAAAAATTAGTATAAAGCTATATTAATTAAAGCCACAAGGTTAAATCAAGCTGACCTTGTGACTTGTTTTATGCTAACAAAATTTCACAAATTAATTTTGGCAGAGGATTGTCTGCCAAAAAGGCCACTAGATTTTCTTGTAAGCGTATACGAAATTGCCTAAAATGAAAATACGGATGAGTAAAAGAGAAGGAGAATACGATGTCACAAAATAGTAGGGCTGTTGGACAAACGCCCACAAAGAAAAAAAGTTCGGTGAAGACTAAGGTTCAGCGCTTTGGTACAGCCCTTTCCGGTATGATTATGCCGAACATTTCGGCAATTATTGCGTGGGGGCTGGTAACTGCACTGTTCTTGGTACCCGGTGGTTGGTTTCCCAACGCACATATTGCTAAATTGATTAACCCAATGCTGCACTACCTATTGCCACTGCTGATTGGGTATGTTGGTGGCCGCATGGTTTACAATGAACGCGGCGCCGTGGTTGGTGCAATTGCTACAATCGGCGTGATTGTTGGGGCCGATGTGCCAATGTTTCTTGGAGCAATGATTATGGGTCCACTTGGCGGTTGGTGCATCAAGCAGTTTGACCGCTTGTTTGAAAATAAGATCAGAACTGGCTTTGAGATGATTTACCAAAACTTCTCTGCCGGAATAATTGCCATGATTTTGGCGATTATTGGACAGTTTATCGTTAACCCCCTGGTTGTTGGGGGCAGCAATATTGCAGCCCAAGGCGTATCATGGATTATTTCAGCGCACTTGTTGCCACTGGCCAACATTTTCATTGAGCCCGCAAAGGTGTTATTTTTAAACAATGCTGTTGGTAATGGTATTCTTGTACCACTTGGTATCCAACAAGCTGGCCAAGCTGGCAAATCTATCCTATTCCTGCTTGAATCTAATCCTGGTCCAGGTCTGGGAATCTTGCTTGCCTTTTGTCTCTACGGGAAAGGTAGTTCCAAGTCATCAGCACCCGGTGCAGCAATTATTCACTTTTTGGGTGGTATTCATGAGATTTACTTCCCATATATTTTAATGAAGCCCCTTCTAATTGTACCTGCTATTTTAGCTGGTATTGCTGGAACGTTTACCTTTCAGTTACTTGGTGCAGGATTAAAAGCTGCCGCATCTCCCGGATCGATTATTGCAGTTCTGCTGATGACACCGAAGGGTAGCTATATTGCTAACTTAGCTGGTATTTTAGTTGCTACAGTTGTATCATTTGTTCTTTCCGCAATTATTTTGAAGCGTGACAAGTCCTTAGCTGGGGATTTAGAAGCCAAACAAGCCGAAATGCAGCAAATGAAAGACGAGTCTAAGGGAATTGTCAACGATAATTCAACTTTAACTGTATCGCCTTCAAACAATATTCAAAAAATCATTTTTGCATGTGACGCCGGGATGGGTTCATCAGCAATGGGTGCCTCATTATTGCGTGACAAGCTAAAAAAGGAAGGTATTACTGATATTCCAGTTACCAATGTGGCTGTACGTGATTTAAAGCCAGAACCAAACTTGCTAGTGGTTACCCAGAAAGAATTAACCGATCGTGCGATCGAGAAGACTCCCGATGCAGTCCATGTTTCTGTAGGCAACTTTATGAGCAGTCCACGTTATGACGAAATTGCGCAAATGCTAAAGCATGGTCCTTCAAAAGAAGATTCTAACGGGGATTCAGAAAAGCCTGCTAGCGGCAGTTCGGCCCTATTAAGCAACATTGATTTTGACAGAATAAATAAAGTTAGTTTTGTAAGTGGTCCCGAAACTGTTGGATCAACGACGATGGCTGTCAGTTTATTTAATGATGAGCTTAGGACATCGGAAAAGGAAATTGTTGCCAAACGAGTATCTTTGACTACTGTCAAGGATGCGCCGGACCAGTTGTTTATCACGACTAGATCGTTAGAAAAGCAACTAAGAGGGCACGTTTCACAGGGCCAAGTTATCGCAGTTGATAATTTGTTGCAGAACGAAGACTTACAGAAATTAATACTTTATTTGAAATAGTGGCGAGGCAAAAAATGGAACTTCATAAAGAAATGATTAAGCTAAAGCAGCATTTTGCTTCTAAAGAAGATGCAATTAAAGCGGCTGGGCAACTGCTGGTTGACAATGGCTGTGTCGATCCCAGTTATATTGACTCGATGCTTGCGCGTAACAAAGATTTATCAACATATATTGGTAATTTCATTGCAATCCCGCACGGTACTGACGAAGGGAAAAAATATATCAAAAAGACCGGTATCTCTCTCATTCAAATTCCAGAAGGAGTTGAATTTGGAGAGAACAAAGATGACCACAAGTTGGTAACCATTGTTTTTGGTATTGCCGGCGTGAACAATGAGCACTTGGATCTTCTGTCGCAAATTGCGCTATTCTGCACAAAAATCGAAAATGTTGCCAAGCTAGCTGATGCGCAGTCTGAACAAGAAGTAATTGATTTTTTGAAAGAGGTAGAAGAATAGTGAAAGCAGTACATTTTGGAGCAGGCAATATTGGACGTGGCTTTATTGGTGAAACACTGGCTGCCAATAACTTTACAATAACTTTTGTTGATGTGAATGAAACAATTATCGATGAGCTAAACAAGCGTCAAGAATATACGATTGAACTAGCGGCTGAAGGTCAGAAGAAGATTAACGTCAAAAACGTGCGCGGAATTAACAACGGTAAAAATCCTGAACAGGTTGTCGATGCAATTGTGGAGACGGACATCATCACAACTGCGATTGGTCCGAAAATTTTGCAGTTTATTGCACCACTGATTGCCCAGGGAATTAGTGCCCGGAAAAGTCAGGGCAATGAGCAAAAGATTGATGTGATTGCCTGTGAAAACATGATTGGGGGCTCGCAGCTGCTAAAAGAAGAGGTCTACAAGCATTTAGAGGACACGGATAAGGCCTTTGCTGATGAATATGTTGGCTTTCCTAATGCGGCGGTTGACCGAATCGTTCCACTGCAAAAGCATGATGATCCATTGATGGTTTCAGTTGAGCCGTTTAAAGAATGGATCGTTGATGAATCGCAGATGGCCAATCCAACGCTGAAACTTGAAGGTGTTGATTATGCATCAGATTTAGAGCCCTACATTGAGCGTAAATTATTCTCAGTCAATACCGGCCATGCGACCGTTGCGTACACCGGTAAGACTCTGGGCTACGACAGTATCGGGGAAGCAATCAAGGACGACCATGTGCTCAACCAATTGAAGGGTGTTCTGAAGGAAACGGGCGACTTGCTTATTGCTAAGTGGGACTTCGACCGCAATGAACATGAAAAGTACCAGCAGAAGATTATTAACCGCTTTGAGAATCCGTATATCTCAGATACGATTGCGCGTGTGGGGCGTACGCCTATTCGCAAGCTGGGATACGATGAGCGCTTTATTAGACCAATTCGTGAAGCTAAAGAACGTGGCCTAGAATATGACAAGCTTCTTGAAACTGCTGCTAAGATATACCAGTTTGACGTTCCAAGCGATGATGAGAGCGTTAAGCTGCAGCAGATGATTCAGGATAAGTTTGCAGAAGTTGTTGCGGCAACTACTAGCCTGAAAGACCAGGAGTTGATTGATGCAATTGCTGGCAAGATCTCCGCAGAGTTTAAAAAATAAAATTAGTTAATTAAAAACAGTCATTTGAAGTGGTTGAACCATAATGACTGTTTTTGCAGTTTAACCATATAAAAGGGGGGTGGTAATCATGGTTGTGTTTACAGAACGGCAAAGGAAGATTCTACTAAAGCTAATCGAACATAAAAAGGGACTTTCTCTAGTTGAGATGGAACAACAATTGGATGTTAGCCAAAGAACCCTATACCGTGAGTTTGCTGATTTGCGACTTTACCTTGAGCAACAAGGCGTGATTTTAATTAACAACAAGGGCACGTACCAAATAGAAGGCAGTCAAAGTGCTCTAAACAAGGTTAAAAACAACCTGATCAATCAAAAGAAATCGTTTCACCTGTCAGTATCTTCACGGCAGAATGCAATTGTTGCCATGCTGTTATTGAGTTGCACGGAAATGAAGATCAACGACCTGGCACTAAACTTGGAAGTAAGCCAAGGCACAGTTCAGCGTGATTTGAACATTGTTTCACAGTCTTTAACGGCGTATGGGTTACACTTGCACCGTAAGAAGGGCGTGGGAATTATTGTCAGCGGACCAGAAGACGTTCGCCGCTACCTTTTTTGCAGGGTGGTTTTGAACGAGATTAATGAATACCAATTTGCGCTTTATTTACAGGGTAAGAAGAAAAATGTCGATAATTTTTTTGCTCTCCTCATTCCAACTGATCTTCTGTTCAAGAGTTACCAGGCTTTGGTCAGTTCTGTTTTGCCTGAAATCAAAGGGGTTTATGACCGTCAGACTATCTCACTAACGCTTATGTTCGCATTATCAATTTACCGCTTTTTAAAAGGCTGTGAGCTGCCTAAAATGACTAATAAGAAAATTGACATTAAGTATTTAGGGCTTGCTTATAAGTTCTTATCCAAATTGAATTATCATGATAGTGATCAGGGATTGCCCAAGGAAGAGGTGAACTTCTTAGCGGTTCAACTGCAAAATAACGATCACCAGGTTTTGTTTAAGAACTTGGATGATATAGACCTATCTACTTCTGTTCAGGTCAAAGAATTTGTTTCGTTAGTATCAACGGCATACGGGTGGGATTTTACCCGCAACCCCCCTTTTTTGGAAAAAATAGGTCAGCATATTGAGAGCCTCTTGAAGAGGAAGCCGTTGCCGCTGCCTGAGGCTGACCTGGCATCTGTTAAGGCCCTGGAGCAAAAATACCAAAAGCTGACTAATATTATTGTGGAAAAATGGCGTGAAGTTTTTGCAGCAGAATATTTGAATGAGTATGAAAAGCAATTATTGCTGTTATATTTTGCCAACGAATGTGAGAACCACAAGTATTGTCAGGGGTTGAGTGCTTTGGTGATTTGTGAAAATGGGTTTTCGACATCACAGATTCTGAAAAGTCGCTTGCAGCAAGAAGTGCCTGAAATAAGTCAGATTGATACGTCCAAAATAGTAAAACTGAATCAAATAGATGTATCCCAATATGATATTGTGCTAACAACAGTTGACTTGCCTGGCTTCCCCCGGGATTACCAAGTTGTTAGTCCCTTGTTATTAAATGATGAAGTTAAAAAAATCAAGAACTATTTAAAAACTTACCAGTATAAATATGCAAATTCCAAAAAGGCTACTTATAGTGAATCTGCCATAACACAATTGATGGCTCGAAAAAAAGAAGTTGACCTATATACGCAGATAGTTGAAGAAATTGCTGTCTTTAATTTCTATAATCAAGTTGAACGACCGCTGAAAGAAATAATTGATGAAGTGATTAAATTATTGCCTCAAGAAGTAGTTGCTGATCCAATCCAGGTTGCAAAGAAGCTGCTGTCCAGAATTAATCTCTCACCAGTGGGCTTGCCCAATACGCATCTGGCATTAATCCACACAAGCAGCTCAGCTGTTTGGAAGCCTTACGTGACCGTTTGCCAATTGCACACTCCGGTTAAAATGAGTGCGATGGACCGCAAGGAAATAGAAGTCCAGCGCTTTTTGATTTTGCTGGCACCCAGAAAAAGCACGGCTGAAGAAACGCAGGCACTGGGGATGATTAGCAGCATGCTGGTGATGAGTGATGAAAGCATTAGGGTGTTTGAGAAGGGGACTACTGCACAATTAAAGGAATTCTTGGCTGCTAAATTTTTGTCAATTTTAGCGCGGGAAGGATGAGTGACAATATGTGAGTGATTTTAATTGACACAAAAAAACTCTGAAGAATTTTCTTCAGAGTTTTTGCTTGCTGACAATTATCCCAGCAGCAGCGCGTCATCCTTCAGGCCATTGCCGACGTGGCTCTGGAAGAGCTCCATTAGCTTGGGCACGGTCAGGCTCTTCTTCTCTTCACCCGCCAGGTCAATTGCTACACGCCCCTGGTGGAGCATTATCAGGCGGTTGCCGTAGCGGATGGCGTCCTCCATGTTGTGGGTGACCATGAAGGCGGTCAATTTCTGCTCGCTGATCAGCTTTTCCGTCAGCTGCATGACGGTGATGGACGTCTGGGGGTCAAGCGCGGCCGTGTGCTCATCGAGCAGGATCAGGTCGGGCCGCTGTAGCGTCGCCATTAATAGGGTGATGGCCTGGCGCTGACCACCGGAGAGCAGGCCGATTTCGGTTTCCAGGCGATTTTCGAGGTTCAGGTCAAGCTGGGCCAGCTGCTGCTTGAAGAACTTGCGGTCCTGGCGCTTGACGCCTGCGCGAAAGCCGCGGCGCTGGCCGCGCTTCATTGCCAGAGCCAGGTTTTCCTCAACCGTTAGCCGGACCGCCGTGCCCATCTTGGGGTCCTGGAACACCCGGCTGATGTTTTTGGAACGCTTGGTTACGGGCAGCCTGCTAATATCGGTGCCCTTGAGGATAATCTGTCCTTCTTGAATTGGCAGGGTGCCGGCGATGCTGTTCAGCAGGGTCGACTTGCCGGCACCGTTGCTGCCGATAATGGTGACAAAGTCGCCGGCCGCAAGGTCAAGATTAACGCCGCGCAGCACCCGATTTTCGTTGACGGTTCCGCGTTCAAAAGTTTGGTGCAGATTTTTAATCTTTAGTACTTGGGGCATTCTTGCTTCCTCCTTTTAAATTGCGTGGCAGGTGAAAATTAGGCAGCGCCAGGCAAACGACTAAAACTAGGGCCGAGGCCAGCTTGGCGTCGGACGGCTCAACGTTCATCTGGAAGACGAGGGCCAGGATTAACCGGTAGATGATTGCCCCCAGTACCAGGGTAAGGAGACGGGCACCAATAGGCAAGTTGCGGACCAAAACTTCGGCGATAATAATCGAGGCCAGGCCGATAACGATGGTGCCAACACCGGAATTCAGGTCGGCAAAGCCGTTGTTTTGCGCCAGCAGTGCCCCGGATAGGGCGATGCACCCGTTGGAAATCATATAGCCTAAAATTTTCATGTTCTGGGTCTTAATTCCGTTGGCCGCACTCATTTCGGGGTTGTCACCCGTTGCACGCATGGCCAGGCCAATTTCGGTCCGGAAAAACGCAACTAGGAGAACAATCGTGAGCAGGGCAATGATGACGCCCATGACGATGACGGCATTGTTGCGGGATAGGCCCCAATTTTGGGCACTCGTGAAGATGGTATCCTTGCCCAGAAGCGAGACGTTAGCGGCATTCTGCATCACCCGTGAAGTGATGGAATAGAGCCCCGTCATTGTGATGATCCCGGCAAGAAGCGAGGGGATGCGCAGCTTGGTATTGAGCAGACCGGTAACAAGTCCGGCAACCAAGCCGCCGCCAAAGGCGGCAATGGTCGCAATAATGGGGTTGATGCCCTTGATTAGGCACATGGTGGCAATGGCCCCGCCTAAGGGAAAGCTACCTTCGGCGGTCATATCGGCCAGGTCCAGAATCCGGAAAGTCAAGTAAACGCCGATGGCCATTAGCGACCACAATAATCCCTGTGAAGATGCGGAAAGAAATAATTCCCAAAAAGTATTCAACATATTATTAGTTTACGCTTCCTTTCTATTACTTGGGTGCCTTGATTGAATCAGGACTAATGCCTAGCGCCTTGGCCATTTCCTTATTAACGACTAATTGTAGCTGGTCGGCCTTTTCAACAGGCATTTGCTTAGGCTTAGCCTTGCCCGCTAAGATCTTGGCCGCCATTTTGCCGGTTTGCCTGCCTAATTTTTCGTAATCAATTCCCACTGTAGCGAGACCACCGGTCTTGACCTGGTCCACTGCACCCGCAACGAGCGGAATTTTCTTTTCCTTAACGATCTTGCCGATAACGGAAGCGGCGGAAGCAAAAGTATTATCGGTTGGGATGTAGATGCCCTGAACCTTGCCAACCAGTGACTCGGTTGCCTGTTGGACGTCGTTGGTTGTATTGGCTGTCTTGACCAGGGTCTTGACGCCGGCCTTCTTTAATGCAGCAATGGCCATATCCGCCTGGATCTTCGAGTTGGCTTCGCCGGCGTTGTACATCACGCCGATTGTCTTAGCCTTAGGCACAATTGACAAAAGCAGGCGAATCTGTTTGTCGATTGACACCATGTCGGTTGTGCCCGTGACGTTTCTGCCCGGCTTGGCATCTGAGTTAACTAGTTTGGCCACCTTTAAATCGGTCACTGCCGTTACCACAATTGGAATATCGGTAGTAGAGTTGGCCAGACTTTGTGCAGCCGGGGTCCCGATACCTAAAACCAGGTCAGACTTGTCATTAACTAATTTTTCACTCATGCTTTTGAGGTTGTCCTGGCTGTTTTGGGCATTTTGGTAGTCAATCTTCAGGTTCTTGCCTTCAGTATAACCACCGTCTTTGAGTCCTTCCTTGAAGCCCTTGTAGGCCTTGTCAAGGGACGGGTGCTGCACAACCTGCAAAACGCCCACGTGCTTGACGGCTGTCTTATCACCAGACTTATTGTTGCTGCAGCCGCTCAGCAGCAGCAACCCAACCAGACCAACGCCTGCAATCAATTTTTTAACGTGCATTTTTCTTCCTCCAATATTCTAGTACTACAAAAATACCCACTTATTCTAAGTGGGTACGACAAGAATTATTATTCAAAATAATTGGTTGCGGCTAACCACTTAGAAAACTATGTGGCTAACCGTAATTCAAAGGACCTTAGCCATCATAGACAGATTCAAACTTGCGTTTGTTTGAACCCACCTAGATGAATCCAAACTTTATCTAAAATAGCTAAAGTAAAAACGGTTATTCAGTTGTAAGTTCTGTTTCAAAATCATCGTAACTTACCTCCAACCTTGATGAAAAAATTATAAAATACTAAAAAATGAAAGTCAAGAAAAAGTTTACTTGGGAACCCTAATTGATTTCGGGTCGATGCCCAGCGCTTTGGCCATCTTCTTGTTGACCACTAATTTCATATCGTGTGCTTTCTCAACGGGCATCGAGCTTGGCTTGGCCTTGCCGTCTAAGATCTTAGCGGCCATCTTGCCCGTTTGCTCGCCTAGAAGTTCGTAGTCGATGCCGATTGAAGCCAGACCGCCGGTTTTGACCTGGTCAATCGATGCGGCAACGAGTGGGACCTTCTTTTCCTTGACGACCCTGCCGACAACCGAAGCGGCGGAATCAAAGGTGTTGTCCGTGGGAACGAAGATGCCATCGACCTTGGAAGCGAGTGTCTCAGTGACTTGCTGCACGTCGTTAGTGGTGTTGGCCGTCTTGATGACAACCTTGACGCCGGCCTTCTTCAGGACCGCGGTGGCCTTGTCTGCCTGGATCTTCGAGTTGGACTCGCCGGCGTTGTACATGATGCCGATGGACTTGGCCTTAGGCACGATGGACAAGAGCAGGGCAATCTGCTTTTTGATTGAAACCATGTCGGTTGTACCCGTGACGTTGGTTCCGGGGTGGGCGCTAGACTTGACCAATTTGGCCGCCTTGAGGTCGGTTACCGCGGTTACCACCGTGGGGATGTCCTGGGTGGCATTGGCCACGCTCTGTGCCGCCGGGGTGGCGATACCGAGGATGAGATCGGACTTGTCGTTGACCAGCTTCTCACTCATGCTCTTGAGGTTGTCCTGGTTATTCTGGGCGTTCTGGTAATCAATCTTGAGGTTCTTGCCCTCGACGTAGCCGCCCTCTTTTAGCCCCTTCTTGAAGCCCTTGTAAGCCTTATCCAGAGAGGGATGCTGCACGACCTGCAGCACGCCCACGTGCTTGACCTTGGCGCTGTTATCCGCACCCTTGCCGCTGCAGCCGCTGAGGAGCAGGATTCCCGCTAGGCTAATTCCTGTAACTAATTTTTTGATATGCATTTTCATGCCTCCATAAAAAAATACCCACTTACTCCTAAGTGGGTATCAATTAAGACATTTGAAAAAGATAATCGCAAGCGATCAGCCACTTAGAAGCTATGTGGCTAACCGCACTAAAAAGTTCTAGCCATCATAGATAAATTCAAACTTGTGTTGCGTTTGAATCCATCCAGATGAACCCAAACTTATCTATAGTAGCTAGGATAATAATTATTCAGTTGTAAGTTTTGCTTCAAATTCATGAGAATTTACCTCCAACCTTTATGAGGGAATTATAAAAGATAAAAGGGCGCGCGTCAAGCAGAAATTTAATTTAAATATACAAAGTAATAGCAAGTGGGTAGAAGTTCCCCTTAAAGTGACAAGCATGTTTGCGTTTTAGCCAGCAAAATAATTATGTTACTTAATTTTAAAAAGAGTACAAATGTGACTAAAAATGTGGATAAGATAGAAAGCGCTCTACTAATTGGTTATAATTAGGTAACAAATTATAGATTAAGTATTTGACTTTTTGAGCAAGGAGAAGAAGCCGATGGGACAGTCGCAGCAGTTGGTATTAAAACCGCAAGAGCAATTAGTTACCCGGCTTTTTTTGTCACCAAAATTGCAGCAGGATCTGACGGTTCTTTCCTACAGCACCTATGACTTGATTAACGCAATGAAGGACCTGAGCGAAAGCAACCCCTTCGTGTCACTGCGCGAGCCAAAGACAGAAATGCAGAACCTGGAATGGATTGGTGCGCCGGAGGGCGAGAACCTCATCGACCACCTGCTAGGACAGGTGCGGCTGAGTAAGTGGAACGGTAAGGAGAAAAAGGCGGTCAAACTGCTGATTTTCAACGTGGAACCGGACGGCTACCTGCGCGCTGACTTGGCAAAAGTTGCGGAACAGACAGAATTTTCTTTAGCTGATCTGAAACACGCACAAAAGCTGCTGCAGAGCCTTGATCCTTGCGGCGTTGGTGCTGCTGATTTGAATGAGTGTCTGCTGCTGCAGGCCCAAGCAAAAACAAATTTTGATCCGGTGGCAATGAAGATTCTGCGTGCGGGACAGCTTGAACTGCTGGCCGCTCCCCAGCAATGGGCGAAGTTCGAATTTTCTGGCAAAGAGTTGACCCAGGCCCTGGCCAGCATTCAGACGCTCGACCCGAGACCGGCCAGTGCGTATGGCGTTTCCGATAATACGCAATATCTGCTGCCCGACTTGATTTACAAGGTTGAAGACGGCAGGCTGACCGTTGAGGGCTTTCAAGGGCAAATACCAGAATTGATTTTTGATGAGCGGACCTTCACACAGTTGAAAGGCCAGTCGCAGCAAGGCAAGTATTTTTCTGAGCAGCGCCAGCACTATGTTGAAATGAAAAATGCAATTGAACAGCGCCAACGGACGATTCTGCGGCTCGGGAAATACGTTGGCCAGGTCCAGCATGACTTTTTAATGACGCTGAAAAAACAAGAACTAAAGCCGCTAGGCCTAAAAGAAGCAGGCCGGGCACTTGGACTGTCAGCCAGCACAATCAGCCGCGCAATCAAGGACAAATACATCCAGTGTCAAAATAAGGTCTTCAGTTTAAAACTGCTTTTTCCCCGCCAAGTGACAAGCGACTTGTCCCAGGCCCGGATTGAATATGACTTAGCGCGCTTAGTTAAAAGTGAGGATTCCCGGGCGCCGCTTAGTGACCAGCAGCTGGCAGAAATTTTTGCTGAACAAGGCATCAGCTTGAGCCGGCGCGTTGTTGCCAAGTACCGCAAGAAACTAAATATTCCCAACAGTTATGTCAGAAAGAAAGGTGACTAGCAGCATTAAATGTTCAGCCCGACTTAACTGCATGGGATTAAGGCCAAGCAAACAGAGTCTGGTAAAAAAATGCTCTTTGAAGTTAAATTGAAAAATTTCACAATTTAAAAAGACCGATAAATCAACGTTTTATTAACGTGATTTGTCAGCCTTTTTGGTTAGGTTAGAGTTTTTTCCAGACTCTTTTTATTGATTCATTAAGGCAGGTCATTGCCAGCGGCTAGGTAAATGTCGTACCATTCCTGGGCAGATAAATCGATATCAGCGCCCTTGGCACTGTCAAGAATATGCTCAGGGGTCATCGTGCCAATGATGACTTGAATCTTAGCCGGATGGCGCAGAATCCAGGCTGCCGCAATGGCATTCTTCGATACGCCCTTATCGTCGGCCAGTTTTTGCAAGGCAGCATTAACTTCTGGGAATTTGGGATTACCAATAAAGTTGCCCTCAATCTGTCCGTACTGGAACGGCGACCAGGCCTGAACGGTCATGTTGTGCAGCTGAGAATAGTCTAAGATCCCCCGGTCGTGGTCAATGCTGCGCTCATCAGTCATATTGGTATGAACGTTGAAGTTGATCGGACCGGTGTGCATGACGCTGAACTGCAGCTGATTGACCAAGAGTTTTTGACTAATGCCGGCCTGCAAGAGATCAACTTGCATCGGATTGAAGTTGGACACGCCAAAGTGGCGGACCTTGCCGGTTGCCTGCAATTCGTCAAAGGCTGCGCCAATTTCGGTGGGATCCATCAGGGCGTCCGGGCGATGCAAGAGCAAGCTATCAAGGTAGTCTACCTTCATTCGGGTCAGAATGCCGTCTACCGCATTAATGATGTGCTTTTTGGAAAAATCGTAGCGCGTCGTCTTGTAGTTCAGTGTAGGCTCTTCAAAGATGCCCGTTTTGGATTGAATGTAGAAATCGGCCCGCTTTAGGGAAGATTTTTGCAGGGCTTCGCCGAAAACCTCTTCGGATTTGCCGTGACCGTAAACATCAGCCGAGTCAATGTAGTTGATGCCCGCTTCGTGCGCGGTTTCAAGCGTCTTAACCGCATCACCAATCGTCAAATTGCTCATGCGCATGATGCCCAGTGCAATGGCAGATCCGGTAAAATTTGTGTTGCCAATCTTAATTTGTTTCATAATTAGTACCTCCTAGAGTTAGTATACGGCTATTTACGCCGCCTGTGGCTAAAATGGCTTGATTAAGCAAACACTACATAATAAATTAAATTTCAAAAATCAATTTAAAACTATTTTTATTTTGCTGAACATTGTTTACAATAAGGATATGAAAATTTTATAAGAGTTAGTGAATATTCTTCAATTTGAGAAGCGGGAGGGCATTATTATGAGTAATAAAATCGGTATTATTGGCGACGGTCACGTTGGCAGCACGGTAGCACACCAGCTAATCATTTCCGGACTAGTTGACGACCTGGTAATGATTGATGTCAACGATGCCAAAGTCACGGCGGACGAGCTCGACTTTCAGGATGCCATGGCCAACTTGCGCCACCACACCAATATTGTCATCAACGACTATGCGGCACTCAAGGATGCACAGATCATCGTCTCCGCGTTTGGCAATATTGCCCTGGAGGCCGGCGGCGACCGCTTTGCCGAGCTGCGCTACAATAAAGAGCGCATCGGACAAATTGCTGAGTCGATTAAGCAGAGTGGTTTTAACGGTATCCTCATCGCAATTACCAATCCGGTGGACGTTATCACCAGCATGTACCAAGAACTGACCGGACTGCCGCAAAAGCACGTGATCGGGACAGGCACGCTCCTTGATACGGCCAGGATGAAGCGGGCCGTGGGCCAGCGCCTGGGTGTTGATCCCCGTTCGGTTGAAGGGTTTAACTTGGGAGAGCACGGCAATTCCCAGTTTACAGCCTGGTCGACGGTCAAGGTTTTGCAGCGTCCGATCACTGAAGTGGCTAAGGACAAGTCCTGGAAGCTGGAGGATCTCAACGAAGAAATCAAATATGGCGGCCAGACCGTGTACAAGGGCAAGCAGTACACCAACTACGGTATTTCTGCGGCGGTGACTCGTCTGATTGAAACCGTTCAGAGCGATGCCCACACGGAGATGCCCGTGTCGAACTACCAGGAAAAATACGGGACGTACTTGTCCTACCCGGCAATTGTGGGCCGAGATGGGATTATTCAGACCGTTGAGTTGGCGCTGACCGATGAGGAGGAAGAAAAACTGCAGCACTCGGCAGCAACAATCAAGGAGAAGGCCGCAAAGGAATTTAAGTAGGCATTGCATTGTTTTAGCAAACGGCAGGGGTTGCCAAACGTGACTATTACGGCTGTTTTAGATGGTTGTCAGATCAATGATGATTGGGACACAAAAAAAGGGAATCCTACACGTGGTAGAATTTCCTTTTTATTATTTCCAGGCGGGTTAACTTGCTCATCTATTGCATAGTCAGCAAGAAATTTCGAAAATTATTGGAAATCAAAAATATGTTTCAACTTGTTGGGAGTGCAGCTTGCAAAACTACTTTTCGTCAGCAGAAGGACGTTCCGACTTTAGCGTAATAGCAATGATCAGGCCGGCAACTGCTAGGGCTAGCGTAAAGTACAGTCCGTAATGCACGCCGTTGGTGAATTGCGCCGCCTTATTCGCACCATGGTAGGCACTTTGACCGAGACTTAAGAAGCTGGTTGCCAAGGCAGTTGCTACGGCGCCAATAATCTGCTGCATGGTGTTTAGAATTGTGCTGCCGTCAGCTGATTCGGCCCCCTGCAGAGCATTTAGGGCGTGCGTCTGTACCGGTGACATCGCAAGCGGACAGCCAATCATCAAAATGATATGGGCGCCAATTACGTAGGCGATGGAAGAAGTGCTGCGTGAGAAAAGCAGCATCACAATTCCAATAACAGCAATTGCAAAACCTGCTACGGCCGGCTTTTTGGCACCAAGAGAATCATATAGGCGCCCCGCAAAGGCCGAAACGATTGCGTTGATTATTCCACCCGGCAGCATAATTATGCCAGTGAGGGCAACCGGCAGTAACAGTCCCCGCTGCAGGTATTGCGGAAGCAGGTACATGGCCGACAAAATAATGGCAAAGTCCAGCATGACGCCAATTGCACCCTGTGCAAAGGCAATCTTTTTAAAAACGTGCAGGTTGATGATGGGCTGCTCCAGGTGCAATTGCCGGTAAGCATACAGAATAAGAACAATGATGCCAACGGCTAGCAAAATTAAGACCATGGGTGAAGCCCAGCCCATATCTGAGGCAAAACTAACACCCATTACCAAACTAGCAAAGCCGACAATAGACTCTGCTAATGAAAGCACGTCGACTTTTGGTCTAGTGATTTTGCCCGTATTGGGAAGACCAAAGATTGCACAGATTAATGCAATCACCAAGAAGGGAATAAAGAACCAGAAAATCCAGTTCCAGGACAATTTACCAAGGATGATCCCGGTGACAGTTGGTCCAATTGCTGGTGCTAGCATGATAACCAGGGCACAGACGCCCATGGCTGTACCCAACTTGTATGGGGGAAAGATCAGCATGGCCACCGTGAACATTAACGGCAGGATGAGTCCTGTTCCCAGGCCCTGAATCATGCGCCCAACCAGTAGAATGGTAAAGGTGGGGGCCAGAGCCGCAATTACGGCTCCAACAATGAAGTCGAGCAAGCCGATTATCACTATCTGCCGCGTTGTAAACCACTTGGTCAGCAGACTTGAAAAGGGCAAGATAACGCCGATTACCAGCATATAGCCGGTAACCAGCCACTGCACGGCCCCCGAATTAATATTAAATGCTTTCATCAATTGGGGCAGGGCAATATTCAATGAGGTTTCCGACAACATGCCCACAAAGGCCCCGATCATCATGCTCATCATTGCAAGCCACGGCCGCTTGACCTGGACCCGTGCTTGATTATTTTTCATAAAAAACTCCTCTCACTTTTGGTGCTCTTAAGAGCAACTCGGTTATCATAGCAAAAAGAAAAAATTTTCGTAAGTTTTTTAAAAAAGAAAATCGAAAATTGCAATTTTAAGTTGAACACCCTACTTGGTCTGATAGATGTAATCTAATCTTCTTTCATATAATTCTTCAGGCGTGTGGTAGGATAAGATCTTTCGGAATAAGTTATTGCTAGTTTTCTCTTGGTTTAATTGCCATTAACGTAATAGTAACACCTTGACTACTAGTAACAACGTTATCTATGCTGTTGTAGTATAGTGATTTTATACTAGTGCCATTGTCAACTAGTTAGCAATTTGGGGACTACATCTGATAAATTGGGCGCGACAAAAAAGCACGGCTATGGTTAAAGCCGCGCTTAATTTCATTTGCCCCTAAAGCTGCCGTCCTCAACCTGGCGGATGAAGTCAGCTAGGTGCTTGTAGTAGACGTTCGGGTTGTCGACCATGTGGTGGTGGCCGCCGTCCGGTGTGGTTACCAGGCGGGCGTTAGGAATCTTTTTTTGCATGATTTTGGCTGTCGCAATTGGCATTGTCTCGCTTTCCCCAAAGGTGATCAGGGTGGGCACCTTAATGTTTTGAAGCTGGTCCCTGAAGTGCCATTCCTTTAGCTTGCCCGTAATGACAAACTCATTGTCGCCTTGAAAGGTATGGTAGACGTCACTACCGCCAATGTCTTTGAGATGGTAGAGTTTTGAGGGCTGTTTGCGGTCGACAAAATTAATGTTTAAGATGTTGACGTCCTCTTGGTAGCGCTCATTGTCATAATCGTTTTTGTGCTCGCATTTATGCATAAATGCGATCTCAGATTGTGGCAGGATTTCCTGGCGCCGTCGGTTGACCGCGTCTACGTACTCGTCAATTTCGTCGACCATCGACGAGATAATCGCGCCTTTGAGGTGATGGCCATACTTGACGGCGTATTCTTGAACGAGTAGTCCACCCCAGCTTTGTCCAATCAGGTAAAAGTGGTCAAGGCCGAGCTTGGCGCGTACTTCATCGACTTCGTCTAGGAAGTATTCGTAGGTGAGGTATTTTTGAGCAATCTGGGGGTCAGAATAATCCGGTTGGTCGGAATAAAGCGACCCCAGCTGGTCGTACATCGTTACCTGGACGTTGAGGCCCTGCTTTTTGAGCTGATCAGCGGTGTCCTCCCAGTATTCGTGGTTGCCGCCGGGCCCGCCGTGTAGGGCGAGCAGGTGGATGTCGCCGTGGCCCTGCGTGTTGGTCCACAGGTGGTAGCCGTTATCTAGAGTGATAATCTTGGTGCCAGTTTTCATAGTAATCTCCTTTATTTATGTTTACACTTATTTTAGCTCACATATAATTGAAAAGAAAATCGGCAAGGCACAATGGGTGAAATTATATTCATGAATTAGGTTAAAGCGCTCTTATTTCATTCTTTTTCTTATGCTATAATTCACAGAAAATGGATTATGTGAAACGAGGAGAATAATTATGGCAGAACCAGATTGGCTGCAAAAGATGGATGACCAGGAATATCTGCAGGAGGACCTTGAGGCCAGCGGCAAGAGCCGTTACACCGTAGAAGGAATCGATAAGAATGATCCTGACTGGCTTGAGAAGGCAGCGGCGAATACGCATGCGGCCAGTGGCGACGACTATGTTAAGCTCGACAGCGGCCTTCTGACTGTTAACCAGATTAACTGGATGCTGCGCAATACGATTGGCGAACTGACTTTTGTTGATGACAACAATCAGTTCTTATGGTATAACCGTCCAGTTGATCCTGATACCAGGATGAAGGCCAAACGGGTGCCTGCCCAGGTAGGTAATCCGCTGGACACGGTACATCCGCATGTAGGTGACGTTATTCCTGAAGTTAAAAAAGTAGTTCACGCCTTGCGCAACAAGCAGGAGGGCCATGAGGATGTGTACATGCCGGTGCCTACCGGTAATTTAAAGGAATTGATCTTGCACTACTATAAGCGTGTGGTTGATGATGACGGCAACTACGCCGGTATCTACGAATGGGTTCAGGACCTGTACCCACTAGTCAAGTACTTCTGTGAAACTACCGGACAGAAACTGGTGCTAGACCCAGACGCAACGACGGGGGCAACGTACCGGCGCAATTCTGCCCCAGACGCAAAGACTGGTCCGTCAAACCAAGCCGAGGAAGCAAAGCCAATTGAAAAAGCAAAAGAAGTTGACTCCACTACTTCCGCTTCGCAAAGTTAAATACTAATTTGTGGTTAGATCAAGTCTAACCACTTTTTGTTATACTGTTTTTAACTGCATTATTCATAAAAGTACATTGATCGGGTATTTCGGTGTAAAATATTTAAAGAAGGAGACAATATTATGACTTTTTATACATTAAAATATATTGAACAAAATCAAAATACGGGTAAGACGATTCTGTACGCGTTGATTGCAATTGCAGCCTTGACCATGATTGCATTCACCGTTTTGTACCTGCGTCACCGTTTTGACACGCGTTACCGTGACCTGGGCATCATCGCACTGCTGTTTTTACTATTATTTGTCGGCACCCAGTACGAAAAATACGTCCAGACCAACGTCAACAAGTCGCAGTCGGAGCAAATTGCGCCTTTCATTAAGGCGATTGCCAAGGATCACGGCGTGGCCGAAAATGACGTCTTGGTCAATTCAACCACGCTCCAGGATGGCATTATCGTCAGGCTGAACGTACAGGACATCGATTATCAGCTGAATTTGAACGATGACAATAACAGCTACTCCCTGACCAAGGCCCACGTTATTAACCACGAAGTCAATGTGAAGAATTAGGAGGATTTTAATATGGATTATACGCAACTTTTTATTAAATTTGTCTTAGGTGTGTTAACACTGATTTTTCAGATTAACGTCTTTGGCAAAAGCAACATCGCACCGACCACCGCCCTGGACCAGCTGCAAAACTACGTTCTTGGTGGCATCATCGGCGGCGTCATTTACAATTCTAATATCACGGTCCTGCAATTTTTGCTCGTTCTGATTGTGTGGACGCTGGTGGTCTTTATCATGAAGTTTGCCCGCGAACACAGCAATTTTATCCGGGACATGATTGACGGCAAGCCGATTCAGATTATCAAAAACGGCCAGGTTTTGGTTAAGAACTGTTTAGCGGCTGGACTTTCGGCCAACGAGCTGATGTTTAAATTGCGCAATCAGGGGATTTATTCCGTTGAGGTAGTTAAGAACTGTATTTTTGAAAAAAACGGTCAGCTAACCGTCATCAAGAAGGATGAGAAGAACCTGCGCTTCCCGTTAATCAGTGACGGCCAGGTCAACCAAGATGTGCTTGAACTGATTGACAAGGATGAAGACTGGCTGAATCAGCAGGCGAAAGCAGCCGGCTTTAGCAACACCAAGGATGTTTTTTTAGCCGATGTTGAGAACGACCAGGTTGCCTTCACCGGTTACAACCAAGGCGGGGGAAAAAAATAGATGGAAAACATAGTTAAGGCCAAGCAGCTGGTCAACGAGGCGACCGTTGTGATAGTAACTGCAGGCAATAAACTGGCCAAGAGCGAGGGCCTGGATCTCCTGGGCCAAGCGGCCTTTGTTCGAGATTTTCCCACCATTGCGTGGGCAAATAACGTGCATTCGGTCGGTGCGGCGCTTGGCGTGAAAATGCACTCGTGGTCCGAGCAGTGGCAGCTGTGGGGCAAGCTGATTCAAAAATACTCACTCGACTACCGCCCCAGTCGGACCATGCGTGAGTTGAAGCAGGTCATCGGCAAGAAGAAATTCTTTGTCGCGACGTCAACCTTCGGTCA
Organism: Lactobacillus sp. CA30L; assembly: GCF_059900845.1. NCBI lineage: Bacteria > Bacillati > Bacillota > Bacilli > Lactobacillales > Lactobacillaceae > Lactobacillus > Lactobacillus sp. CA30L. The sequence continues at coordinate 23,819 of NZ_JBWXGB010000004.1, read as the reverse complement.
CTTCTTTGAGGCAGCCGGCTTTAACGACAAGCGTATCTTTAACGCCTTTGGCGACTGGACCAAGATGCAGTGTTCAAGCGGGATTAACCATGGCCTGGAAGATAGCCGTGAGGTCGTGCGCAAATTCAGTGCAACAGATAATGAACAGAAAATTGCTGCTCTGGTGCCCAAGTGCAGCGTCTGCGGTCAGCCGATGGAACTGCACATGCCGCTAAACGATCACTTTTATCCGGATTCCGATGCCAACGCGCGTTTTCGCTGGTTTTTAACCGGCAATGAGGAAGAAAAGGTGGTTTTTCTGGAACTGGGCGTTGACGAAACGAGCCCGCAGCTGCTCGAGCCGATTATCCGTTTGGTCGAACAGTTTCCGCAGTGGTCGTATGTTGCGGCCGACCTGAAGCAGGAGGAGCTGCCGCAAGCAATCCAGGAGCGCAGTGCCGCGGTGAATGCCGATGCGGCGCAATTGCTGCACGCACTGATCACGGGGTAGAATTTAATGAGTATTTTTATTAAAAACGGCGTTCTGCACGTTTCAGGCGCGCAGGAAAAAATCCGCGGCAAGGGTCAGGAACAGCCCGGATTTATTAGAGACTATACAATGCTGGACATTGAGACGACCGGGCTTAATCCCTACCGTGATCACGTTACCGAACTGGGCGCGGTCAAGGTGCGGGACAATGAGATTGTGGATGAGTTCAGCAAGCTCCTGGTCTACCCGCGGTCAAATCGGGTTCCCGCCTTTATTACCAAGCTCAACGGCATTACCGAAGAGATGCTGCTTGGGGCGGGCGAGCCCGTCAAGGAGGCGATGACCGCATTTCGGTCCTTTATTGGTGACGACATCATCATCGGCTACAACGTCAACTTCGACCTGAACTTTCTGTACGATCTGGCGCGAAAGTTTAAGCTGCCGGAATTAAATAATGATTACGTTGACGTGCTGCGGCTTGCCCGCGTTTACTACCCGCGCCAGCACAACCGCCTGCTTGACTGCATTCAGCGTGCGGGGATTGCCCAGGAAGAGCAGCACCACGGCTTGGCCGACTCAATCGATACCAAAAAGGTTTACGATGATTTTCGGGAACACTTCGATGATGCACTGCTCATAAGGGCTCAGGCCAAGGTCAAAAACATGGACCTGCTCACAGAAGAGCTTGCAGTCTGGGAACGCGGGTTCCGTGATCCCGTCAACAATAAGAAGATTGTTTTTGCCGATGAGGTGGGTATGAACAACGCGGAGGCTGCCCTAATGGTCAATAATATGGGTGGTCAGGCGCAAGCTTCAATCGGGGCCGATACGGATTATTTGATTCTGGATGACCGGGGCTTTTTTAGCAAAAACAACCGGGCCTGGCAGCAGGCCCAGGAATACAATAAGACTGGCAGCAAGATTAAGCGCCTGTCCGAAGCATATTTTCTGAATATGATTGACGGTTGGGCCCGAAGCTAGTCCCACGTGAAGAGCAAGGGAAACCTTGTTTTTTTATTGCAGTATTGCAAACAAAAGTTCGATTGGCTATACTTAATTATCATTGAGTAAGGAGCAGGAGTATGGCACGCAGGCGAAGAAGGCGGAGCAGAAGAACTAGCAGCAGCGACTTTTGGGCAATGGTGATCATCATCATCTTTTTGGTGTGGTTTGTTTCAACCGCGGGCGGATCCGATCCAAGCGCCCACAAAACGGTTGAACGGATTACAAACAACCAGAAAGCGCAGACCGGCACAATAAAGAAGGCCCGCCCAGCGGCCAAAGCCTATGGTGGTCTTTCACGGCAGGACTACGCAAAATTAGCCCGGCTTGACTTTAAGAGTGGCGGTGCGGCCTACATTGAGGTCAACAACAACCGCTCCACGCTGGTGAAGAACGCGTGGCGGGTCAACCGGGTCATATACGCAGACCTGGACAGCCTGAACCGGGCGTCGCATTCAAACACCGCATTTTTGGAGCGGCGGAATGTTGCCAGCGACAGCCTGCGCGTGCGGCAATTCGTTGAACCGACGGGCTGGCATTATAACCGCCGCAACGGCGAGCAAATATACAATCGCGGCCACCTGATTGCCTATTCCATCTCGGGCGGCATCGACCTGGAGGGCAACTACAACCCCGATAACCTGTCCGGCGACCAGAACAACCCGAAGAACCTGTTCACCCAGTCGGCCTTTTCCAACCAGCGGATTCAGACCATTTTTGAAACCCGCGTGCGCACGGCCCTGCGCCAGCACAAGCGCGTGCTTTACCAGGCAACGCCCATTTTTCGGGGGAGTGAGCTGATGGCGCGTGGAATTAACCTGCAGGCCGTTTCGACCGATGGCAGTCTGGACTTTAACGTCTACCTGTTCAACGTGCAGCCGGGGTACGCCTTTAATTACCAGAACGGGCGGGCCCGGGTTGACCGGGAGATCCAGGTGAGAGAAGCATATTGACTGTAAAAAGTTTCTGCGTGAAGCAGGGACTTTTTGTTTGGGCAAATTTTTGCTGGCAAACTCAAGCTGACTTTAAGTAGCAAAATGAGAACATTCATGATTAATGTCTTTAGATAATTAATAATCGTTTGAAGTTTAAAGCCACTAAATCTTAAAATGATTAGTTGGGACTGCAAAAAGCGAATTTTACGGCAAGAAGATATGGTTGTGTTCAACCCGCTTTTATCTTAAAATTAAGGTGATGAGTTGAAACAGCAAGTAATGCGATACAGATATAGTGGTGCGAGTGTATGGATAACAACAAATTTGTTGAAGTAAAAAATCTCAGAAAAGTCTACGAAAATGGTCACGAGGCCATTAAAAACGTCAGCTTTTCCGTCAAAAAGGGCGATTTAGTCTGCCTGCTTGGCCCCTCGGGCTGTGGCAAAACAACGATCTTGAACATGATAGCGGGTCTACTTAATCCGACGTCGGGCGAGATTCTCTTTGCCAGCAAGTCTGTGGTCGATATTGCCCCAAAGGACCGGCAGATCGGCTACGTTTTTCAGAACTACGCCTTGTATCCGCACATGACGGTTCTGCAGAACGTCATGTTTCCCCTGGTGGTAGGAAAAAACAAAAAAACCAAGGCGGAAGCGCAGAAGGTTGCGGAAAAGTACATGGAATTAACCCAGATTACGGAACTTGCCGGCGAAAAGCCAGGCAAGCTGTCTGGCGGGCAGCAGCAGCGGGTAGCCATTGCGCGGGCACTGGTGCAGGAGCCCCAGATTTTGTTGATGGACGAACCCCTGAGCAACCTGGATGCGCGGCTGCGGCTCAAGATTCGCGAGGAAATCCGCGCGCTGGTCAAGTCGGTGGGGATAACCACCCTGTTTGTTACCCATGACCAGGAAGAGGCGCTGTCAATCGGCGACAAGATTATTTTGTTCAACGATGGCATAATCCAGCAGGATGATTTGGGGGAAAATTTTTACCTGGAACCGAACAATTACTTTGTGGCCAATTTTGTTGGCAATCCGGTTATTGACAACTTTGAGGTGGTTAAGAGTGCTGGTGAACTCCGGTCAGCTGCATTCACGATTAAGCTTGCCGACCTTGATGCAGGTCGCTTTAAGCGGGAGATTCCCGATGGCAAGTACACCCTCTCCGTGCGGCCGGAAAACGTCGTGCCGGACCCCGACGGCGTGTTGCACGTAAAGATTGACGATATTGAGCTTATCGGGCGTGAGCGTATCCTGAAGTTTACCTGTGGCGGCGTGCAGGAACGGTCACTGGTGGGCTTAGAAACACCGGTTAAGTTGGGTGACGCGGTCACGCTTAAGATGCGCTTTAACCAGGTATTTATCTTCACACCAGAAGGGGAGCGCGTGTACTAATGAAGACCAACCAAAAAAAGGCGTGGCTCTTTCTCGCGCCCACGATCATTTTTGTTAGCTTGTTTAGTATCTATCCCATATTGCGGGCATTTGGCATGAGTTTTCAAAGTGGCTCGCTGATTGACCTTTCGTGGGCTGGACTTAAAAACTACCAGTATATTTTTAAAGACCCCGAGTTTTGGCTGGCAATCAAGAACACGGCTCTGTACGCCGTGATTTCCGTTCCGGTGGGACTGGCAATTTCAATCATGCTGGCCTGGATTATCTTTGACAAGGTGAAGCACAAGAGTTTTTTTGAGACGACCTTTTTCATGCCCTACGTTACGTCTACGATTGCCATCGGCATTGTCTTCCGTTATATCTTTAACGGCGACTACGGGATGCTTAACTTCTTGCTGCGGATTTTGCACCTGCCCGCACCGGACTGGATTGACGATCCGGCAATGTCGTTGACGACAATCATTATCTTCGGCATCTGGACCGGCCTAGCCTTCAACATCGTTATCCTGATGGGCGCGCTGCGTAACATTGACCCCAACTTTTATACGATGGCTGATATGTACGGGGCAAGCGGCAAGGACAAGTTCTGGCGCATCACGGTGCCGGAACTCGTGCCCACAATTGCCTTCCTGCTCACGATGAATATAATCGGAGCGTTTAAAATCTACACGTCGGTCTATGCGCTGTTCAATGGTCAAGCCGGGGTGGGCAATTCCGGTACGACCGCGGTCTTCTACATTTATAATAAGTTCCAGATTGTTGGCACGCCGGGCGTTGCGATGGCAGCCACGGTAATCTTGTTTTTGATTATCCTGTTTGCAACTTTCTTGCAGCGCAAGATGATGAAGAAGATTGGAGAAAATTAAATGAAACGAATTCGCTTAGGTGTATTGTTCAGTTACATCATTTTATTTTTCTTCGCTGTAATCACGGTTTTTCCCTTCATCTACATGATCCTAGGCGGCCTGATGAGTTTTCAGGAGACCACGTCAATCCCGCCGACCCTGATACCGCACCACTTTGAGTGGTCCAACTACGCTAAGGTCTTTGCCCGGGCGCCCTTTGCACGCTACTTCTTCAACACGGTTTTGACTGCTAGCGTGACCACCATCGTCAGCCTGTTCAACTCGCTCCTGGGCGCGTTTGCGATGGTCAACCTGCAGTTTAAGGGCAAGGGCGTCATCCAGATGGTTCTGCTGTCGCTTCTGATGGTGCCGGGCGAGGCCATTATTTTTACCAACTACAATACGATTGCACAGATGGGGCTGCTCAATACTTACATAGGTCTGGTTCTGCCCTTTTTAACGTCAATCTTTTACATGTATTACCTGCAGAGCTACTTTGGTTCGATCTCAAGCACCATCTACAAGGCTGCAATGATCGACGGTGCGAGCGACTGGGAGTATATTTGGAAGATCCTGGTGCCAATGTCCAAGGGAGGCCTGTTCACCGTTGGGCTGCTCAGCTTCATATCGGGGTGGAACTCATTCCTCTGGCCGCTGCTTGTGACCAATGAAGACACGATGAGGCTGCTTAACAACGGTCTGTCGGCCTTTGCCTCGGATGCGGGCAGCGAAACGCAGCTGCAGCTCGCGGCGGCAACGCTCACGGTACTGCCGATCTTGATTCTGTACCTGATTTTTAGAAAGCAAATTATTAAAGGAGTAGTACGCAATGACCTCAAGGGCTAAGACAACCATTACCTTTTACAACGGCCTGACGACAATTGGCGGACCGATGATCGAGGTGGCCTACAACAAGTCCCACGTTCTGTTTGACCTGGGCGAAGTTTACCGGCCCGAGCTCGACCTACCGGATGAGCATTACCAGACGCTGATCAAGAATCAGCTAATCGGGGATGTGCCTGACTTTTACGATCCGCAGTTGACGGGCAAGCCGCTTGATACTGACCGCTGGGCGCATGCCGCGGCTTATATCTCCCACCTCCACCTCGATCACAGCAAGGCGCTCAACTTTTTGGCGCCTGAAATTCCGCTTTACGCGGGTCCAATAACGGCCCAAGTGCTGCCGGCACTGAATGAGCACGGTGATTTTCTGCTGCCGGCGGCTGGCCACGAGGCCAGCTACGTGCGCCCAATCACCGCGGCCACGTACCGTCAGCCCATCCAGGTCGGCGACATCAGCCTGGAAGTCTGGCCCAGTGACCATGATGCGTACGGGGCAACGGGGCTAATTGTGCAAACGCCCGATAAGAGGATTGCCTACACCGGCGACATTCGGCTGCACGGCTACCACCCCGACTGGGTGCATCAGTTCCTGGCCGCTGCTAGGGGGAGTGACGTTCTCATTTGTGAGGGAACCGGCTTCTCCTGGCCGGAAGAAAAGCACGACCGCAGCAGCGAGGAATTCACCGGTCCCAAAAATGAGAAGGAGCTAACGACGCAGATTGTGCAGCTGCAGGAAGACAATCCGCACCGGCAGATAACCTTCAACACGTACCCAACCAACGTTGAACGGCTCCTGCGCATAATCAGCGCTTCGCCGCGTCAGGTTGTTTTGCACGCGCAGCGGGCGCACCTGCTCAAGGAAAGCCTTGACCAGGATTTTCCGTACTATTACCTGCCAGGGGAGGAAAAATTTACTGATCTGAAGCCGGAACTAGCAGTTTCATACGAGGAGCTGCTGGGTGACGATCACAAGTACCTCTGGCAAGTCGTGCGCAATTATGCCGACCTGCGGGAAAGCGGCCTCTACATTCATTCCAACGCCGAGCCGCTGGGTGACTTTGATCCGGCCTACAAACCTTTTCTGCAGGACTTGGCGGACAAGAAGATTGAGTTCAAGGCGCTGCGTTGTTCCGGCCACGCGGATGAAGAGGAACTCACGGAAATTATTGGGGAAGTTCAGCCCAAGATACTAATCCCGGTGCACACATTGCATCCGGAGCTGGAGGAGAACCCATTTGGAGAACGGATTTTACCGGAGCGTGGTGAACAAGTCACGCTTTAGTGAATCAAAAAAAGTTGTTGTTTAGTTTTTTATTTTTGGAGGTTTACCAAATGAAGTTTAGTAGGAAACTTGCGGCTGTTTTTGCCGTTGGATTAACGCTCGTGGGTACTGCTGCCTGTTCAAACGGCAAAAGCTCTTCCTCAGACTCTGGCACGGAAAAGATTGCCAAGGTGACGAAGAAGACCAATATTGTCTTTTGGCACGGCATGACCGGCGTTCAGCAGGATACCCTGAAGGAATTGACCAAGGAATTCGAGCAGAAAAACCCGAAGATCAAGGTCAAGTTGGAAAATCAGGGGGCATATCCGGACCTGCAGGCCAAGATCAACTCGACCCTGCAGTCGCCGAACAACCTGCCAACGATTACCCAGGCATATCCGGACTGGCTGGCAACGGCGGCCAAGAATAAGATGCTGGTCGACCTGACGCCTTACATCAACAACAAGGATGTTGGCTTTGGCAGCAGCGCAAAATCTGATATCAAGCCGGCCCTTCTTGATGGCGCCAAGATTAATGGCACCCAGTACGGCATTCCCTTTAACAAGTCGATTGAATCCTTGACCTACAATGCGGACATGTTTAAGAAGTACGGCATTAAAAAGGCCCCGGCAACAATGGATGAATTGAAGAAGGATGCCCAGATTATCTACACCAAGAGTAAGCACAAGGTTGTTGGCGTGGGCTTCGATTCGCTGTCCAACTACTACGTTTTAGGCATGAAAAACAACGGCGTTAACTTCTCCAGCAAGATTGACTTTGCCGGCGACACGTCAAAGAAGGTCATCAACTACTACGCCGATGGCATCAAGGCGGGCTACTTCCGTGTGGCTGGCTCCGAGCACTACCTGTCCGGACCGTTTGCCAACCAGAAGGTTGCAATGTACATTGGCACCTCAGCCGGTGAAGGCTTTGTCAAGCAGGGCGTCGGCAACCGGTTTACTTACGATGTTGCGCCTCGTCCGGGCAAGTACACCATGTCACAAGGGACCGACATTTACATGTTCAAGCACGCAACGGCTGACCAAAAGGCTGCTGCCTTTACCTTCATCAAGTTCTTGGTATCAAAATCCAGCCAGTTGAAGTGGGCCAACGCAACGGGCTACATTCCGGTTAGCCAGACCGCTGCCGATTCTGCTGAATACAAGAACAACAAGAAGCTGAAGTTGCCGGCCAAGTTGGAAAGTGCCATGAAGAACCTTTACAGCATTCCGGTAATTAAAGACTCAGGTGCCGCATACGGACAGCTTAGCCCGATTATGCAGAACATCTTTGCTGCTGCGCAGAAGCACCAGAATGTAAACAGTGCAATCACCACGGGCAAGTCAAAGTTTGACGCCGCGTGGAAGCAATAGAAACTAAATAACAATTTTACCTACAAAGGCCTGTCTTTTATGACGGGCCTTTTGTTTGCTGCTGAATCATCAAACAAGAACAAAATAATTAATAATGGTTAATGGTCGGATAAAAACTGAACATTAAAGTGATGGCAATCAAAAAATAGCAGGTAAAACGAATTTTTCTGTGCAAATTGAATTGTATTCTGCCAATTGCTGCTATACAATATGGAATATTATTGATACTAAATAACCACTTTGGAGGAATAGCAATTATGAATTTGGGTAAGAAACTTGCGGCTTTAATTATTGCGGCAAGCGCAGTGGTGGGCATTAGTGCGTGTTCGAATAAGGCGCCCTCTGCAAGTTCAAACAAAATTCCGCAGATCAGCCAAAAGACAACGGTTGTCTTCTGGCATGGCATGCAAGGCGTGCAAAAGGCGACGCTGCAGGATTTAGTCCGCGACTTTGAAAAAAAGAACCCTAATATCAAGGTAAAACTCGAACAGCAGGGCAATTACAATGACTTGCAGGCCAAGCTGAACTCAACGATGCAATCACCGAAAAACCTGCCAACAATTACGCAAGCCTATCCCGGCTGGCTCCAGAGTGCCGCCCAAAACAACATGCTCGCTAATCTGAAGCCGTACATGGCCAATAAAGAAGTCGGTTGGGGCAAAGCGTCTGCTTCGGGAATCAAGGAAGACCTGTTAAATAGCGCCAAGATTGACCAAACTCAATACGGCATGCCGTTTAACAAGTCAATTGAGGTCCTGATATACAATCCGGCTATGCTTGAGCGCTATGGCATCAAGAGGGTGCCGACGACCATGGCGGAATTAAGGCAGGCGGCGCAGACAATTTACGAAAGAAGCAGCCACCAGGTGGTTGGTGCCGGCTTTGATGACTTGAACAACTACTATGTTTTAGGGATGAAAAATCAGGGGCATGACTTTTCCAGCAAGATTGACTTTACCGGTGCCCATTCCCGTCAAGTGGTCAATTACTATGCTGCCGGGGTAAGGGCAGGATATTTCAGGATGTCAGGGTCAGACCGGTACTTGTATATCCCGTTCACCAACCAAAGGCTGGCAATGTTTGTTACGTCTTCGTCAACGGAAACCTGGATCAAGCAGGCGGCTAAACCGGGTCTGACTTACGGGGTAGCCCCGCGGCCGAGCAAGTACACAATGCAGCAGGGCACAGACCTGTATATGTTTAACAACGCAAGCGCAATGCAGAAGGCTGCGGCATTCAAACTGCTGCACTTCCTGGTGACAAAAGACAGCCAGATCAAATGGGCTAAAAAGACGGGCTATATTCCCGTTAACCAGGAAGCCGCAATTACCAATGCTTATAAGACAAATAAAAACTTTAAGCTGCCGGCAAAGCTGGAAACCATTTTATCCGTTAACTCCTTATACAGTGTGCCCGTGATCAAGGATGCAAGTGCGACCTTTGGGCAATTGACCCCAATTATGCAGTCAATCTTGGCAGCGGCACAAAAAAATCGTGACGTGGATAAGGCAATACGGAATGGCAAGACAAAATTTGATGCGGCCTGGCAGCAGTAAAATAACAAAATTTTGGCAATCTTTTGAAAAAACGGGGGCATCCCCGTTTTTTTATTGGTCGTTTTTTGCTTGAATGGTAAGATAGGAGGGGCGAAAAACTGACAGGCCTGCCAGTTAATAAAGCAGCCAGGGGTGAAAACATGATTAAAGAGCAAAAATTTCCGGTGGAGACCAAGTATAGATGGTATGACATCAGCAATTTAAGTGAAGGGGACAGCATCAAGCTGCAGGATGAATTCAATTTCACCCCGGACATGATCTCATATATTTCCGACCGGCACGAACGACCGCACTACGATTACGATACGCACACCCGTATTCACTTATTGGTCTACGACGTGCCCATTTGGCCGACCAAGTCAATCCGCCATTTTACGGCGCAGCCCGTTACCTTTTTGGTTCTGGAGGAGAATATCTTTACTTTTCACACAGAAGCGACCAGTTATGTTTTTGATGAGTTTAACGACTGGTCAATGCGCAAGGAACTCGCACAGGCGCAGGACGTTACCGAATTGCTTATGAAGTTCCTGCTGTATTCATCACAGTACTTTCAGCGGGCGGTCATGCAGCTGGACGTTGAACGCAATAATTTAGACCAGAAGCTGTCCGGTGACATCAACAACAAAGATCTGGTCAAGCTGTCCAATATTGAGAAGGGCCTGGTGTACTTATCGAGTTCAATTCAGACGAACCTGATGATGCTGCACAGCTTGAAACTGTCCCAATTAGACTTTACCAAACATGCACGCGAACGGCTTGATGACGTTCTGATTGAGTCGAACCAATCGGCGGAGATGGTTAAGATTTCCCAGCAGGTTACCCAGACGCTCTCGGCGACATCGAATAACATGATGAACAATAATCTAAACGATACGATGAAGTTCCTGACGGTCTGGTCACTGGTTTTAACCATTCCAACTATTCTGACCGGTTTTTACGGGATGAACGTTAGCCTGCCTGTGGGACATAGTTCATCCGACTGGATTATCATCACAGTCGTAATGATTTTCTTAATGGGCTGGCTGGTTGTCCTGATGAAGCGGCACCATTTCTTTTAAGTGAGGCGGATTTATGAAAAATAAGGTCCTTATTGGTTCACTGGTTACGACGCTGCTTGCCTTCATCTTGTATTCCTCCAACCTCAAGCGGGTTGAGAATGCCAACTTAGAAGTTATTAGTCAAAATCAAAAGGAGGTCATCAAAACCCCCAAGGGCAAGGCGGTGCGCGAACCACGAGTTGGGCGCATTGAGTATCCTAACCAGGTCAAGATTGCCAGCGGCAGTGAAAAAAAGTGGGCAAAGAGAATTGTTCACGTGATGGGCAAGGAGCAGACCTACCAGGTCGCCGTGCAGGACCTGCAGGCGGACAAATTTGCGCGAGTTGCTAACACACGCCAGTCGCACGGCGTGTTTGAAACGAGCCGCCTGTTTTTGCTGGCTGCGCTTTACTACCAGCAGCAGCACGGCAAGCTGACTGAGCACACGGTTGTCAAGGTTAAAAAAGCTGACCGCGTAAAGGGCGAACGGATGCTGCAGCCGGGCATTGGCTACGGTGTAGCCTATCTAAAGCAAGCACTGATGCGGGGCAGCCAGACCGCAGGCAATGTTCTGCTGCGCAAGGTCAAACCGGCTGCCGCCACCCGCATTGTCCGCAAGATGGGTGCCACCAGCACACAATTTAACCGCCGCTTTGCATCCAACCCGAGCAGCAGGACAAGCGCACGCGATCTGGCCGCGGTTATGGTCAACCTCTACCGGAGCAAGACGCTGAACCGGCAGTACTCCAACCGGGTATTGGGAACGCTGAGCCAGGCAAAGAATAGACCCAGGGTTGCACGGTCCGCACGCGGCCTGGTTTATGGCATTGGCGATGATAAATCAAGCGTTGCGCTCATCCAGACGCACGGGCACACCTACTGCGTGAGCGTCTGGGCCAATGATGACCACAATTTTGTCAAGCTGGGCCGGGCCGTTGCCGCCTTGTTTGACTGAGTGCACCAACGCCTGTGAGTTAGCACTAAGCAAAGGCTGAGTTCTTGGAACACGCAGCCTTTTTATCTGCTTAAAAAATAATTTACAACTTGTAGATTGTATTCTTCAGGGTGTAGTGCTATATTGTTCACTGTGTTATTTAGAGGAGGGGTGAAGTTGGTCAAAAAAAGAAGCCTTGATTTGAATAAAGTGATTGCAAAGGCGACGGAGATGATTAGGAGCGATGGTCTTTCTGCGACTACCCTGCCACGCCTGGCCCGGGAATTGAACGTCCGCTCACAGTCCCTTTACCATTATGTTTCGGGTCGCAAGCAGCTGTTGTCGCTTGTGGGTGCCAGTAGGGTTAAGATTTTGCGTCAAAAACTGGTCGAGAACCTGATGGGCCTTTCGGGCGAGGATGCCCTGCTTAAGTTTGCGGATATCGTGCGCAATTTTATCTTGGGTGATCCGGCCCTTTTCAGCATCCTTTACCACTTGAATGAGTTCAAGCATGATGATGCCATTACCCGAGAAATCATGAATGTAATCGCACTGGCCGACAAGTTAAACTTGCGCAGCGGCAGTACGGTCTCGCTGCACGGCCTAATCGGTGCGGTGCTTGGCTACGTCTTTTTAGACGTGTCTGCTTCTTTTGAAGGCGAAACCGCCGTTGAAGCCAACCAGGGGTATCATGAACTGATTTTACAGTTGGTTCTGCCCAAAAGTATTTTACAAAATTAGAAAGGACTTACAGAGTGCAAAAATTATTAAAGAACCATATATTTTCATTAATTGCATGGATTTTAATTTTGATTATTTCTGTTGTGGCTTTGCCTGATATTACGGGGTTAACACGCGAGCACTCGAATGTGTCCCTGCCCGCAGACGTTCAGAGTGAAGTTGCACAATCCATTCAAAAAGACTGGAAGTCAACCAAAAAAGACACCTACGAAGTTGCGGTTGTCTTCAACAAGAAAAGCGGCCAACTGACGGCTGCCGATGAGCGGGCAATCAACCAAACCGTTGCCAGCCTGAAGGAAAATAAGGACAGGTACGGCATTAAGGATATTTTGGCGCCCGATGATAACATCGCCACCAAAAAGAAACTCAAGTCTAAGAACAACCATACCTGGGTGATGCAGCTGAACATTGCGAAAAAGCACGGGCCAATCGATGCGGTGGACAAGGAGCTTGCTAGTGCGGTCAAGACCGCTGGCATCCGCACCTATGTCACCGGGGCCGATGTGCTCCAGAACGCCTTCTCGAACGCAATTCAGGAGGGCATCAAGAAGACGGAAGCAATAACCGTTGTCTTCATCTTCATCGTTCTGGTCATCGTCTTCCGGTCGCCGATTGTGCCGCTAATTTCGTTATTAACGGTAGGCGTTTCCTTCATTACCGCCTTCTCAATCGTGACGAACCTGGTCAAGTACCAGAACTTCCCGTTTTCAAACTTTACCCAGGTCTTCATGATCATTGTTTTGTTCGGCATCGGTACGGACTACAACATTCTGCTTTACGACAAGTTTAAGGAAAACCTGGGCCTGGGCCTGGACCGCTACAAAGCGATGAAGGATGCCCTCAAGGTGGCCGGCAAGACCATTTTGTATTCAGGCTCATCAATCTTAATCGGTTTTTCGGCTCTGAGCCTGGCCAACTTTTCGATTTACCGGTCGGCGGTCGGCGTTGCGGTCGGCGTTGCGGCGCTGTTAATTGTGCTGCTGACGCTAAACCCATTCTTCATGGCGGTCTTAGGCGAAAAAATGTTCTGGCCGGTAAAGAAGTTTACCGGTGAACACGAGGACAAGCTGTGGCACGGCATCTCCAAGAGCACCTTGGCCCACCCGATTGTTTACCTGATTGTTCTGGCCGTAGTCGTGGTGCCTTTCGGGCTTATGTACACCGGACACCTAAATTATGATGACACCGATGAAATTGCTGACAGTGTTCCGGCCAAGGCGGGGATGTTGGTTGTAGAAAAAGATTTTTCTAAAGGCATGGCCGAACCGTCCACCCTTTACATCAAGAGCAACCACCGTCTCGACAACGAGGCCGACCTGCGCCTTCTTGACCAGTTGACCAGGCAGCTGCAGCAAACCAAGGGCGTTTCCTTTGTTACGTCGGTCACCCAGCCTTACGGCGAGAGCATTGACCAACTGTACGTCAAGAACCAATTGAACACGGTCAACCAGGGTGTTGACCAAGCTCGTGCAGGCCTGGGTAAGTTAAGCAAGGCAAGCAAAAAATTGAGTTCAGGTGCCAGCCAGCTGCAAAGCGGCACCGGTCAGCTGCAGAGCGGCACTAGTCAGCTGCAAAACGGTGCCGGCCAGCTGCAGAGCGGAACCAGCCAGCTGCAAAATGGTGCCGGTCAACTGCAAAACGGTGCCGGACGTTTGCAGAGCGGCACGCAGCAGATGACCAGCGGGCTAAATCAATTGAATTCGCAATTAGCAAGCGGAACGAACGGCTTGGCGGCTGCGCAGCAGCAAACCAAGGCCACGCTGGAGCAGAGCTATAAGGCTAACTTGACCAAGAGTATTGGTAGCATTCCGGGACTGACGCCGCAACAAAAAATGGCGGCCATGCAGGCTGCCGGTGCCGCTCTTGAAAAGTCCTGGGCGCAGGCTGCCATGCCGGATGTTTCCGGTCAAATGGGCCAGCTGCAATCCGGCGTTGGCCGGCTGGCTTCCGCATCGGGCCAGCTAAACAGTGGTGCTGGAACGCTGAACAGCGGTATCGGCCAGCTTGATTCAAACCTCGGTCGGCTTAACTCGAGCGTTGGCCAGCTTAATTCTGGCATTGGCCGGCTTAACTCAAGCGCGGGTCAGCTTAATTCGGGCGCGGGCCAACTGGCTAACGGCATGCCTAAGCTCACCGCGGGCGTTGATGACGTAAACAGCGGGTTGGGGCAAGGTGCGTCCTACCTGACCGCTCTAGCTGGTTCTTCAGCGGCCGATACCTTCTACATTCCTAAGGAATTTATCAAGAACAACATGTTCCAGAAGTCGATTAACGTTTACCTCAGTCCCGACAAGAAGTCGGCAATGATGTTTGTTGTCTTTGATTCAAACCCAAGCAATATCAGGGCGACGCAGCTGTCACAGGATCTTAGCCTGACGGCCAAGAAATCGCTGGCCGGCACGAAGCTCGACAAGGCAACAGTGGCAATGGGCGGACAGAGTTCCAAGATTGCCGACGTTAGGGCCGTTGCCAACAAGGACTTTATCAGAACTGCAGCAATCATGCTGATCGGCATAGGGATTGCCCTGATTTTTGTTACCCGGTCGCTTCTGCAGCCACTATATATCCTGGGCACGCTGCTCATCGCCTACTTCTGCTCACTGTCAATCAGCGAGTGGGTGGTTAAGGCGACGCTGGGCAAGAACATGTTGACGTGGAATACGCCTTTCTTCGGCTTCATCATGCTGATTGCGCTGGGCGTTGATTACAGCATCTTCCTCATGACGCGCTACCGTGCGCTTGAGGGCGGCACGCCGAGCGCGCGGATATTGAAGGCCTGCGGCATTATCGGAACGGTCGTCGTTTCGGCGGCAATTATCCTCGGCGGTACGTTTGCCGCACTGATTCCGTCCGGCATTCCGACCCTGATCGAAGTTGCACTGGCCGTGATTATTGGCCTGGTTATCCTGGTCTTTATCATGCCAATCACCTTGTCGGCAGCCGTTAAGCTCACTTATGAAGGCATCCACTGGAATAAGAGCAGACGCGTTAAAAAATAATTTTAGTAAAAATGAAAAAGATTGAATTGCTCTGAAGTGAGTGAAATGAGTCCCGAAAGTTGTCTAACTTTTGGGACTCATTTCAGAGTTTTCTCAATCTTTTTTATTTGCTGGGGCGCAGGCAGGATAAATTATTCCAAAAGTCGGTTAAAGAAGTTTTTTTATTGCGCATTTTGTTTTATGATTAAGTCATTGAGTTTTGAGACGAATAAAGGAAGTAAAGATATGACTACTTGTCCCAATTGTGGCCAACGGATTGCTGACACAGATGAAATCTGTCCCAAATGTCATTTTAACCTGCAGAAATACCGTGATGCGTTCTTTGCAAATGAGCACCAGCAGGCTAAGCATGAAAATGACGAAACGGGGAAGAGGATTGCTAGCCGGAAGGTTTACCGGCAGGAATTTTACCCCAAGAAGCAAAACCAGGTTGTTCAAAAAATGCTGGAGTGGATTCACGCCAACAGTATGATTGTATTTTTACTGGGCGTTCTGCTGCTCATCATCATGAGCTTCTCACGCAGCTTTGGCTGGATCAGCTTCTTTGTCCTGCTTGTCTGGCTCTACTTCGTCTGTGTGCGGACGGACAAGATTGAACGCTACACGGCGGACCGGCGCTTAACGGAAAAGGTCAACCAGGTTTGTTCAAACATGTTCAACAACGTCGAGGATACAACGTCAAGGGGCAGGTTTGCTTCCCGTAGCCGCGAACAGTCTAGGGAAGTGGCCTTCAAGAAGCACTTTACTTACGTGCAGCTGCTGGTGGTTTTGATGGCTGTGATCAACCTGATTGTCATGTTTACGGGTTCGGGCGCGTCGGTTGCTGATGTTGCATACACCGGCAAGATGTCGGTTACGCGGGTTACGTTTGGTTTGGCGGGTCACCTGTTTTCTTCCAGTTCGACGCTTCTTGCAGGCATACTGCTCTGCGTAATCTGGCTGCTGCTTTTGCTGGGCCCGTTGTTCATCATTTATAATACCTTGCGGGGAACCAAAAAGGGCAAGGTAATCGCCCTTACCCTGTCCCTGATTGAAACAGCTTTTCTTATTTACTTGATTTACCGCATGTCAAGCGGTGCGTTGTCCAATACGGGCGTTTTGCGCAGCATCACGAGCGAGCTGCTTGTGTATGCGGTCTCGGTTGGAACGTCCACGTACTTTTTGATTCTGTCAAGCTTCATGACGACGCTGCTTGCTGCCTACAACTTATTCAGTAAAAAATACCGCAGTCAATAAAAAAACTGGGCTCTAAGTCCAGTTTTTTATTTTGCCAAAATTACTATTGGGCTATGTCGATTACGAGGTGCTCGTTGACAAAGGCCATCATGCCCAGCGCGCTAAGTTCACGACCGTAGCCGGACTTCTTGACGCCACCGAACGGCAACTCCCCGGAACTGATCCAGGTACCGTTGATAACGGTCATGCCTGTTTCAATCTGGGCAGCGACAGCGCGTGCGTGTTCAACATTGGCACTGATGATTGACGAACCTAGGCCGTAGCTTGAATCGTTGGCAAGGTCGATTGCCTCGTCTTCGTCTGCAACTTCATAAACGATAGCTACGGGGCCAAAGAACTCCTGGTCAAATGCGGGGTTGTCCCGGTCAACGTTGGTCAGAATGATTGGCCGGAAGAAGGCCCCCTCCGAATCAATTTCTGGGTACTGGTAGTAAACCTTTGCGCCGCCGTCAATTGCGGCCTTGACCTGCTTGGTCAGCTTGTCCTTGGCACCTGCAGAATTCATCGGCGCCAGAGTCGTGTCGGCAGCGAGCGGGTCACCCGGCTCCAGGCTGGCAAAAGCATCCTTCAGTTCATGCAGAACTTCTTCGTAGCGGGACTTGACCGCGATGATTCGCTTAGATGAAGTACATACCTGCCCAGTATTGTACGTCCTGGCGGAATTTAGGGCCTGCTTGAGAACTTCGGGGTCAGCATCATCTAGAACGATAAAGGCATCGTTGCCGCCGAGTTCCATCGTTGACTTTTTAAGGTTCTTGCCCGCGTTTTCGGCGACAGATGCGCCGCCACGCTCCGAACCGGTCAGTGCCACGCCCTGAACCCGTTTATCAGCAATGATATCATCGAGCTGGTCGTAGCTTGGATAAAGGTTGATCAGGCTGCCCTCAGGTGCGCCGGCCATCTTAATAATCTTGGCAGTCAGAGCAGCCGAGCCCGGAACATTGTGCGCGTGCTTAAGCAGGATCGGGTTGCCGACGATAAAGTTGGGTGCAAAGACCCGGATTACCTGGTAGAGCGGGAAGTTCCACGGCTCACAGGCCATGATAACGCCGGTTGCCTGTTTCAAATAGTAGGCATTGCCCAATTTTGATTCAATTGGCTGCGGCTTGAGCATTTCTGGACCATGGTCTGCGTAGTAATCACAGATGCCGATGCAGAGATCAACTTCGCCCTTTGATTCTGCAAGCAGCTTGCCCATCTCGCGGGTCATCATCTCGGCCATCTCATCCCTGTGTTCACGCAGTTTTTCTGCAACTTGATGAAGAATGGCGGCGCGGCTTTCAGGGCTTTCATGGCGCCACTTCTTGTACAGGGCGTGGGCCAAGCCGATAGCTTCTTCAATTTGGCTAGACGTTGGGTTGTCGTAGCTAGCGAAATTTTCGTTGGTATATGGATTAATAGATTGATATTTAGCCATAATATTATCTCCTCACAAAGCAATTTTTATAAAATAAAATAATTTTCCTTATTTACTGTGCTAATTATAAAACGTTTTCACTAAGGTTGATATTTATCGGCCCAGGCTTTACTAATTATTAATAAGTAACTTTGGCCAGTCATGCGCAGGTCGCTTAGATGGCACTGCTGAGGTAGGCGAGGGTTTGGGGCAAGTACTGGTCTGCGTATGACATGGCGTGCCTGCTGCCCGGAATTATTTTGAGGTCGACGCCGTGGTTTTCCCCGGCCAGCGTGTCAACAAAGTCCAGCAGGTACTTAAGGGGCGAAAGTTCACGGGTCGAATTGATCATTAGCAGCTGGTGGAGCTTGTGGTAGTCGTACGACTTGGCATCCAGTCGGGCGAAAATTTCCGCGTCGTTTGCCCCGGCATAAGTCAGTGCGAAGTACTTGTAAAAAGCTTTGTTGATATCGCTTGGGTCGCGTACGCCCAACTCATTCTGAGCATCGGCTGAAGGCTTGACGTCTTCGTGGTCCCTCATCCAGTCCGAATAGTTGACGGGTGCAGACCAAGTGACCGTGGGAAAGCCGTACCTGCCTGCAAGGTAGAGGGCCATCACGCCACCGCTGCTGGCTCCAATCTGGGTGATGGCACGTGGATGGTGGTCGTTATCAACATACTTGCTTGCAAGGAGCCACTCGACAAAGCGGACGCAGTCCTGGTGCGCTGCGGGAAAGCGGTTTGCGGGCGCAAGGGAGTAGTTGGGGGCGAATACGATAAAGCCCTGGTCGGCAATCCTGGTGCACAGGTCCCTGAGGCTATCCTTGTCGCCGCGGAACCAGCCGCCCCCGTGCCAAAAAACCAGCACCTTGCTGGGAGCCGTATCCGCGGTTGGCGCGTAAATATCGACGGTCAGATTTTTTTGATGGTCGTAGACAACGTCAGTGGTAATTTTAGTCATTAGAATACCTCCAGTAATTTATTTTTTAAGACTATTATACGTTAAATAAGGGGGCCCGTTTATTTTCATTCTGCTAAAGTTGCCCCCGAGCAAAGATTTGGGCGTTGGGAACCGGGCAGGCCAGCATATTGGGGTCTGCTATTCAGTCATGAATAGTTAATTGAGATAATTATTGTATTTAGTGACTGAAACACTAATCATAGGCCCGTTTTTTTGGTAAAATGAAACGTAATACTGGAGGTAAATTATGCGTCTGTCACCCAAAGCCAGTCGAAGGTTGATTAACATTCTAACCGTAGTCAGCGGAGTCATTATTGTTCTATTGTGTATTTATTGGTACCGGTTGGGTATTTTCACCAGTCAAGCAAAGATGAAGAATTACCTGGCCGACAAGATGATTATCGGCCCCGTCGTTTTTGTCATCATTCAAATAATTCAGGTGGTTATTCCCATTATTCCCGGGGGCGTGTCGCTTCTTGGCGGCGTTATTTTCTTTGGTCCCTGGGCCGGGTTTATCTATAACTACGTCGGTGTCTGCGTGGGCTCGATCATCAATTTCTTTTTGGCCCGGTTTTACGGACGGCCCTTCATCCTGCACATCGTCTCCGAGGAAACGCTCGACAAGTACATGAAGTGGACGAAGAATCAGCACAAGTTCAACTGGTTCTTTGCAATTTGCATCGTGGCGCCAATAGCCCCAGATGACGTGCTCTGCCTCCTGGCCGGCTTGACCGACATGAAATTTTGGACCTACTTTTGGATTATTATTCTGGGCAAACCCTGGACGATTGGGGCCTATAGCATTGCCCTCAAGTTCGGGATGGGCTGGCTGCTTAAGCTGGTAGGCAAGTGATGGGTGGACGAATCTACCTGCGCCCCTTTAAGGGGGCCGATGCGCAAATGCTGTTAAAGTGGGGACAGGACGAATATTATCAGCAGATGGCCGGCTTTGGCCGCTACCAAAACCTGGCTGAGGCGGAAGTTGCGGCGGGCCAGTATGCGGCTCGCCCGTACAGCTGGGCGGTCTGCCTTAGCAGGAGCACGCAGTCGATTGGCCTGGTCGAATTGTACGAACGGGGCACAAGCGAGCGTGAGCTCCTGAAGACCAAGGAAGTCGGCTTTCTGCTGGACAAGGAGTTTTCGGGGCACGGCTACATGACGGCGGCACTCAAAATTTTGTTTGACTATGCCTTTAACCAGTTGAAGCAGGAAGAAATCTGGGCTGGCACCTTCAAGCAGAACCAGCGCTCGCAAAAACTGCTCAAGCGCTTGGGCTTTACGTACGTGTATGCGGTGGACTTGGGTCAAATAAGCCGCTTGTTTGACTATGAAGAAAAATATTACCTGCTAAAAAAAGCCGACTGGCTGGCTTGTAAAGAAGACAAGTAAAAAAGATGGCAAGTAAAAAGGAAGGGCAGCTCTCAGCTAGTGTCCTTCCTTTTCTTTAGGTTAAATTGCCGCTTGTCAGCGGTGCCCATAATTGGGAACCCCGCATCATGCGGTCGACGTTTTCTTCCATGACCTGGCGCCGCCTGCCGTACATCATCCAGAGTGAAAAGATGAGCGGGACGCCGACGATGATAATGGTATACAGGTAGTCGCTACCATAGCCGTGCCAGTCCCAACCGGGCCCGTTCCAGCCAACCTGCAGGTCGGCGATGAAGTCAATCATGAAGTGGGCCAGCATGGAGGGCCAGATTTTGCCGCTATACAAGTAAAGCACGGCCCAGAGGAAACCGTCACCGGTAACGCCAATTGCTTGGGCCAGCGTGGCCGGCAACGTTTCACCATAGATACCGAGGTTGCTGAGGTGGGGCAGCCCAAACAGGAGGGCCGAGCCGTAGACTGCAATTGGAACCCGCCACTTGGGAAAACGGTTGAAACCGGCAAGCAGGATGATGATGTTGAGGTAGCGTTCCGTTTCTTCCAGGATTCCGGGTTCAAGCGCAGCGGTCAGGTTAGGCCAAGAGAACTTGAGGCTGCCGATATCATAGCGGAACAGGGCTGACCACAGGTCTTGGTTGTACGCGTTGAAGCAGTTGTATAGCAGATCAATCAGGGTGAACAAGAGCAAAATAACAAAGACGGATTGCTGGAAGTTCGGGCCCTTCCGGAATTTAAGGTTGGGGTTAAACCGAAAGCCCCAGGCGTAACCCAGAAAACAGGCGAGAACAAAGAGACTGAGGGCTGCGATCACACCCTGGGAAGTGATTGCATGCATCAGCGTTAGGTGCCTGTCAACGTTTAACCTGGCGTCCGGCCCGTACTGAATGCCGATAAAGGTAATGGCCAGCAGCCGCAAAAACCAGTTTTTGACCGTTGCCGCCCATGACATTGCCAGGGGCAACAACAAAACGACGTAGATTAGCCATAATAAGATGACCGTGAGTATCTCTACCTGAGGCAGCGTTTTGAGCAGCAGGTTGCCCAAAAGCACCCAGCATGAACAGAGGTAAGTAGGCACAATGACGATGTTAAGCCACTTGGATATGCCGTGGACGATTTGGTTGGGCCGGCTGGACCTTAGGCAGTAGAGGTTTGTGCCCCCGATGAGCAGTAAGACCGTTAAGGCGACACCCCTGGCGCCCGTTTTGCTTGCCCATCCGTGAAAAAATAGGATCAGCAGTGCTAATGACAGGATACAGAAGAGCAGCTCGTAAGAGTATATCTTCAGCCATTTCTTATTGGACCACTTTAAGATGTTCATTTTTGCCTCCAAAATAATATTTATTATAAAATAATAAGCCAGAAACAAAAAATGTACAACATATTTATTGTGCGAGCTCTGTCCTTTTTGAATTTGAAAAAGATTGTCAGCGGCTGAATATGGCGAAAAATACTGTTTGCTAAAAAAAGCAGAATGGCTTAAAATAATGGCAAACACGGAATCCTAAGACCGCTTTAAGAGAGTTCACAGGTTGGTGCAAGCGAACAGTGGTTGTTTCCAGATTCCATTAGGTGGGTAATTAATAGTTACACGGCTTGCGGCACCGTTATCGCCTATTTATGAGTGCAGCTGCCTTTTGGCGGCTGAAACTGGGTGGTACCGCGAAGCCAAGCATGAGCCAATTCGTCCCAACGTGAGGGATGAGTTGGCTTTTTTCATGGAGGTAAAAAATGCTAGATATTAAAGTGATCCGGGAAAAACTGGACTGGGCAAAGGAAAAACTTGCCACGCGGGGAATTAAACCGGAAGAGCTAGACGAATTGATTAAGATTGATGAGGAGCGCCGTGTGGGCTTGAGCCGCAGCGAGCAGCTTAAAGCCCGGCGCAACAAGGTGTCTAAGGCAATTGCACAGGCCAAGCGCAACAAGGAAGATGCTGCGGGTGCCATCCAGGAAATGCGTGAAGTTGGCAGCCAGATTAAGGAGCTGGATGAGCGCGTTAACGAGCTGACCGCCAAGCAAAATTATATTTTGCTGCGGCTGCCCAACTTTCCGGACGATTCCGCTCCAATTGGACCAGACGAAAGCTACAACCAGGAAGTACGCAAGTGGCACGAACCGCAGAAGTTTGCATTTGAGCCCAAGGCGCACTGGGATATCGGAACAGATTTGGACATTCTGGACTGGGATCGCGGTGCAAAAGTTTCGGGTGCCCGTTTTGTGTACTACAAGGGTGCGGGTGCGCTCCTTGAACGCGCAGTGTTCAACTTTTTCCTAGACGAAAATACCAGGGCCGGCTATACGGAAATAATTCCGCCTTACTTGGTTAACGACGAATCCATGCAGGGGACCGGCCAGTTCCCGAAGTTTCGCGAAGATGTCTACACGATTGTTGACAATGATAATCCGGACAAGCCGCGCGACTTGACCCTGATTCCAACCGCCGAGGTTCCGCTCGTGAACTACTTCCGCGATGAGGTGATTCACGAAGACCGGTTGCCAATCAACGTGACCGCCATGTCGCCGGCATTTAGAAGCGAGGCGGGCTCTGCTGGTCGTGATACCAGGGGCCTGATTAGGATGCACGAGTTCAGGAAGGTCGAGATGGTCAAAATCTGCAAGCCGGAAGAGTCGTGGGCTGAACTGGACAAGTTGACGGCCAACGCCGAACACTTGTTGCAAAAGTTGAATTTGCCCTACCACGTGGTTGCTTTGGCCACCGGGGATGCCAGCTTTACCAGCGCCAAGACCTACGACTTGGAGGTCTGGATGCCGCACCAGGATAAGTACCGGGAAATTTCCAGTTGTTCCAATTGTACCGACTTTCAGGCACGCCGCGCACAAATCCGCTACCGCGGCGAAGACGGCAAGCTGCAGCTGGTCCACACGCTGAATGGTTCTGGTCTTGCAGTTGGACGCACCGTTGCCGCTATTTTAGAAAATTACCAAAATGTGGACGGCACGGTTACGGTACCGGAGGCCTTGGTGCCATATATGAACGGAATGAAGAAAATTACTAAGGAAGCAAGTTTAATATAGATATGAGGGGCTTTTAACAAAAAAGCCCCTTTTGTTTCATAAAAAAATATTTTTTTGGTTAACAAAAGCAAGCCTAAAATCAGCAAATTACGAATGTTTGGCACTGACACTACCGCAAAGAGCCAAAAATAAGGGACGACATCCATTAGTAAAAACTAATTGTGTTTTCCTGCTGCATAAACCACGAACAAAAGGGCCTATTTGACTGAACCGGCTAAAAAGTGTAAAGTATTACCTGTCCTTAAGTGAGTGATTGCTTGAGTACAAATTTTCTGAAAAAGCCAGTTGACAAAACAAAGGAGCTTTAGTAAGATAAAAAACGTTGCTGTCGCAGAAGGCAGCAGCGGGCCAGAAAAAAGTTCTTGACAAGCGCAAGAATTTCTGGCAAAATAGAAAAGCGCCCAAGAGCAAT